>NZ_VPEO01000097.1:0-2437 GCF_013417155.1 Acinetobacter sp. YH16052
CAAGTCGTAAGTGCGCATTTCATGAAAAACACGATAGCATATTACCCGCTTGAATTTCAATTCATAGGGTCTTATGCTTGAGTGGTTTTCTATATTCCGAAATTAACCGTTATGACTAAATCTGCTGAAAATATCGAAAAGAAAATTGAAGCCCAGTTAGAGAAGCTGAAACAGTTAAAAGCACAGAAACAGGCTATTGAAGCAAGAGAACGTACCAAAAAGAAAGAACAGGAGCGCAAGGATGATACTAGGCGTAAAATTTTGCTCGGTTCTTACTTGATTAAGAAAATGCAGGCAAATGAAGCCAATAAAGAAAAAATACTCGCTGAACTCAACGAATATTTAACAGAAAATAGAGATCGACAGCTTTTTGACTTACCAAATATTGAGGACAATTAATTATGAATAAAGCCGATTTAATTGCCAAATTAGCACCTAAATTAAATATTAATCAAGATGAAGCAAGAGTTGTTCTTAATTCTGTTCTTGAAGTCATTACAGAAGCCCTGGTTGAAGATAAAAATGTCCGATTAGTTGATTTTGGGACTTTTGAAGTAAAACAGCGTGCCGAAAGAATGGGACACAATCCTAAAACTGGCGAAAAACTTAAAATTGAAGCTAAGGAAATTGTCACTTTTAAACAAGGCAAGGCTTTGGGAGAGCAATTTACTGTTAAGCCTAAGCAAAAAAGTAAAGTTAAGAAGAAAGCCTAATTTTTCTTAGCTCTTTGCTTTTCTTGTTCGGCTTTATACTCTGGAATTAGCTCATTTAAGACTTTTTGGATATTTACTTTATCCTTGATCTGCAAATTATCCCGATAGTAAATTAAGTCCTCTATTTTGCTTTCCATCTGCATTTTTTCAGTGGGTTCTGCATTCTGGGATATTCGGGATAATAGAAAGATATAACCGCAGATATTCTCCCTCGCAATTTCATAATTAACGATGTCGGTATACTCAATTTGAACGCCTTGAAAATTGGCTGTTAGGTTCTCCAGTTGCATCATGATTTAAATCCTGCTTTCTCTAAAAATGGGTAAAGTTCTCTAAATTTTTCAGGCTCTAAAAGCATGTCAGCGATACGAATAGCAAATTGTTGGTAGCTTTCTGTACCTTTTGAATATTTACTCATTTCAGGCATTTCTGACATTTTATTGGCAAATAAATGGCGTTGTGCATCGGTCATTTTTATAAAAAAGTCAGGGGTGTTAGGGTCACGCTTAGTATTAATTTTAG
The DNA here is from genome assembly GCF_013417155.1 of Acinetobacter sp. YH16052. Taxonomy (GTDB): domain Bacteria; phylum Pseudomonadota; class Gammaproteobacteria; order Pseudomonadales; family Moraxellaceae; genus Acinetobacter. The sequence continues at coordinate 1,236 of NZ_VPEO01000097.1, forward strand.
GTTTATCGTCTTTTTTTTGCTTAAACTTAAATGAAAACCCAGAAATGATACGTCCTTGCTTGTGTTGTTCGTAACTTACTGTGATATCTGTATATTTATTAATTTGTTTAATAGCAGGGTCTAAGACACGATTCTTAAAATCATAGACTCTAGGATATTCATGCTCCTCAATAGCAAGGCGTTCTCTTAACGTATTTAATTCTATTACTGGAACAACTTTCGTGCTTTGCCATTGAATCATCATTTCATAAAGGCGAATAGCATAAACGCTCGTTAATTGGGCTGTTTTAGATAATCTATATCGTGTGAAACAATCTTTCAGTTGTCCAATCATGCTAAAAACATCATCGGCTAACTGAAATTTAATATATCCCTGCGTATCTGCATAACTAATTTTTTGTACCCATCTCGATTTAACACATTCTATAAAATCAGGTTTTTGATAGACCCGATCATACGTGAAGTAACGGTTAAATAATCGCTCACTTGCATCCCTTAATACCTTATAAGCATCGGATTCATCAGTATTAAATAGCTTGGAGTAATCTTTTGCATATACTCTAAATTCTCGTGTGTGGAATAAGCCTTTATCACTTTCATATTCAGCTAATTCAGTGAAGGCTACATGTAGTATTCGATATTCAGTCAAACTGAGATTAAAGCAAGCTTCAACAAGAGTATTACTTTTTATAACTAGATCATTTTTCATTTGGTTTAAGGATTATTTTTCTGCAATAAAACGACACTATATTATAAAAGCGTTAATTAAAACAACAACATTATTTTTTATTGTCGTTATATAGGGTAAATCTGTCGTTGTATAAGGGTAAATCTGTCGTTGTATAAGGGTAAATCTGTCGTTGTATAAGGGTAAATCTGTCGTTGTATGAGGCTGAAGAGTATTGCTATATAAGGCTTTCATGCTGTCTAAAACTATTAAAACTATTAAAACTATTAAAAAGGGAAAAACTATTAAAACTGCCCTATGTACTCGCTAAAGCTCGTACTCTATTGAAGCTCGTTCCTCGCTTCGTGGGGCAGTTTTTGGTTAATCCTGTTTGTGAAATCTAAAAGCAAAAGCATTGATAATGTATTCGCTTCGCTCATACTTTTTGAAAAGCAAAAGCTCCAAAGTTCGCACCCATTCGGGATGCTCTGTACCTACCGTTTAAAATCGAAAGGGAGCTTGTAATCAGAGAAAA
>NZ_VPEO01000098.1:0-2431 GCF_013417155.1 Acinetobacter sp. YH16052
AATCTTGCCTCCATCTCGGCTGCGGCTGCCGCTGCGACTGCGTCTGATGCCGCAAGCTCTTCTGCTTCTAATGCAGCTTCTACTGCTTCTTTAGCAGCTCCTGTACGTTTAACCTCTGCGTCAATTTTAGCTTGTCTTTCTGCCGCAGCAGTAGCCTTTGCCTCTGCAATGATTTTTAAGGCTTCTGCTTCTTTAGCTAGTTCTGATTTCGACTCAATATTTTCACCTGCACATTTAGTTTTAATTGAAAAGTATTCGATTATCTGCTTATTGGAATTAAAGTTAGTCGAGTCAGAATTTGCCATAAAGCTAAGAAAATTAGCAATAGTTGAGTTCATGTACGAACTCAACGCTTCTTTTGCTGGGGTTAAACATTCACTAACCTCTAATCTTTCTAAATCTCTTTTGACATTCTGTAATTCACTAATTGGTGTTGCTAGTGCTATGCGTGCTGTGGATGAAGCTAACTTGTGAGCATCATCCCAACGGTTTTCAATAGCGTTTAATTGATCTACACCTTTATCTTTAGCTTCAAATGGGTTTTTACAACCGCTAACTAATATTGAGAAAATAAAAATTGTTAGTATTAATTTATTCATGTACTACAAGAACTCTTTAAAAGAGTGTCACCCTCTGCAACACTTTAACTTCATAACTATTCTATAGTTTCTTATTAATCAATGATATAGGTGTTTATGGATAACATTAAACAATTAAGCTTTAATGTTCCTTAAGGTGTACCTTTTCGGAATGTTCCGCAATTAGTCTAGAAGTCTTGAAAATCCATGTTCCTTAAGGTTGTTTTTTGTATCGGAACGCTATAAGATATCAAGTCTAGATCATGCGGAACACAAAGAGTATAAAATGGCACACGTAGCGTATATCCGAGTAAGTACCACAGAACAAAATACTGATCGTCAGTTAGCAGATACAGGGATTGAGTTCGATAAAATCTTTGAAGATAAAGCAAGTGGAAAAAATACTGAACGCCAAGGACTAAAAGACATGCTCGATTACGTTCGAGAAGGTGACACAGTACACGTTCATTCTATTGACCGTTTAGGTCGATCTTTGATTGATCTTAAAACGTTAGTTACACAGCTAAATGATAAGGGCGTAGCAGTTCACTTTCATAAAGAGAACCTGCCATTTGAAGTTGGCAAGCAGAACTCAATGCAAATTCTAATGTTTAACATGCTAGGAGCCTTTGCTGAGTTTGAGCGTTCTATCATTAAGGAGCGTCAGCGTGAAGGTATCGAGAAAGCTAAGGAGAAAGGTGTTTACAACAAGGATAAGCGCAAGAAGGTAGATTACACAGAATTGAATGCAGCTATTGAAAGCGGTATGTCATATCGTCAAGTAGCTGAGAAGTTCAATGTAGGCGTTGGTACAGTAGACAGAGCAGTTAAGGCACATAAAAAAATCTGAGTGATTAGGATATTTCGGAATTTTAACAAGATTACTTTTGATGGTGGGGGTAAGTGTTAAGCAACATTCCCAACAATCTCAAAAAAAGTGTATAGGTGTGATGCCTTGTATAGTGGCGTTAGCCTGGTGATGATATGAGGAAGGTTTTAATTGCGGGTGTGAAATGTCAAACAAGATGGCATCGACCACCAGGATATTTCCTGAAATTTAGCATATAGCACAATGATATTTGTTTAAGTCATTGTTTTTAAATGAAAAGTCTTAATAATCAAGGCTTTTACAATGATTCTACAACAATAGAAAACAATGATTTGAACAATGGAATACAACTGTTATCATCAATAAATGAACAGTTTTTAACATGGGTTACACATGGCAAGAATCAGTATAAATAAAGCGTCTTTGGATTTTAATATCAGTCGGAATACCTTGTATAAGCACATCAAGCAGGGAAAGATAACCAAAGATGCAGAAGGTAAACTAGACACTAGTGACCTGGTTAGATTGTATGGTACGCATGTTAATGGGCAACAAGAATCAACAATAGTTGACACCAATATTTCTGCTCAATTTGAACAGTTAAGACAAGAAAACCAACAACTAAAGCAGCTACTAGCAGTCAATGAAATGTTGGTAAACCAGTTGCAGCAGCAAATACAGGACTTAAAGCATGATAAACAACAACTATTTAACCAGCTCGACCAAAAATTACTTGAATCAAAGATAAGTAATAAAACTTTTTTCAGTAAGTTTTTTAAATGATAAACAAATAAAAATTTAAGTTTTTTAAAAAGTCAGATGCTTTTAATGTTTTTAAATGTTTTTAAAGCTTTTAGACAGGCTATATTCCTTTTGTAGCAACACTTTTAGCCTCTATTAAACTAGGTTTATGGGGTGATTAAACTAGGTTTATGGGGTGATTAAACTAGGTTTATGGGGTGATTAAACTAGGTTTATGGGGTAACTAGCTAGTTTATATGTTGACTAATTAAATTAGACAGTC
>NZ_VPEO01000099.1:0-2388 GCF_013417155.1 Acinetobacter sp. YH16052
AAGTTCAGAAGGTCAAACCATGTCTGTGTTACCACCAGCAATTGATGAATTGGGTAACTCATCTGGTTTTTCACTGAGATTATTAGATCGTGGCAATATTGGCATGCCTGCTTTAAGAGAAGCACAAGATCAGCTTTTAGCATTAGCAGCACAAAGTAAAATCGTGGCGGAGGTCTATCCTGAAGGTTTGCCAGATGGCAGTTCTGTACAGCTTAAAATTGATAGAGATAAATTGCAGGCATTAGGTGTTAATTTCAGTGATGTGACCGATATTATTTCAACCTCAATGGGTTCGATGTATATCAATGATTTTCCAAATCATGACCGTATGCAGCAAGTCATTGTGCAACTTGATGCCAAATCACGCATGAGTATTGAAGATATTCTTCAGATTAAGGTGAACAGTCAAAGCGGTAAATTGGTTTCAATGTCTGAAATAATTACTCCAATTTGGCAACATTCCCCACAACAATACAATCGTTACAACGGTCGTCCATCATTGAGTATTTCTGGCAGTCCAGCAGCAGGTATATCTTCAGGACAAGCCATGACTGAGATGGAAAATTTGATTGAACAACTTCCGAAAGGTGTGGGTTATGAGTGGACTGGGATTTCTCTAGAAGAAAAACAGTCGGAATCACAAACCTTGTTTTTATTACTGTTGTCGATGTTAGTCGTTTTCCTTGTCTTGGCAGCGCTTTATGAAAGCTGGTCAATTCCATTCTCTGTGATGCTAGTTGTCCCTCTAGGGTTGATTGGCGCCTTTTTAGCAGTAATGTTACGTGGTATGCCAAATGATATTTTCTTTAAGGTCGGCATGATCACGATTATTGGTCTATCTGCAAAGAATGCTATTTTGATTGTTGAGTTTGCAAAAGCACTAAGAGAAGAAGGAATGGGTTTAGTGGAGGCAACCGTTGCAGCCGCTAAATTGCGCTTACGTCCAATCCTAATGACATCTTTGGCATTTACCTGTGGCGTTATTCCTTTAGTCATTGCCAGTGGCGCTAGTTCTGAAACTCAAAAAGCGATTGGTACAGGCGTCTTTGGCGGCATGATCAGCGCAACAATTCTAGCTGTTATTTTTGTACCGATTTTCTTTATTGTCGTCATGAGCATGGTTGAGAAATTCTCGAAACGTAAAGCGGCACATTAAGCATCAAAACTGAGAATAAAAGCTGTGGGTTAACGAGTTTAGCCCACAACAAATCTTTCATTTACATCTTTATTTCAGAATTGATTTAATAAACCATCAATATAGGTTTAATCATGAAAGCTACCAATCTTGATCCGAAACGCTGGTGGATATTGCTCGCTGTCGTGCTTGCATTTCTGCCGATTGTGATTGATATGACTGTACTGCATGTTGCGGTTCCCTCATTAACCCAATCGCTGAGTGCCACAAGTAACCAAGTCTTATGGATTATTGATATTTATCCATTACTTATGGCTGGACTTTTAGTTCCGATGGGAACTTTGGCTGATCGTGTCGGCAATCGTAAGATTCTGCTGATTGGCTTGGTTATATTTGGAATTGCCTCAGTCCTTGCGGCATTTTCCCAAACGGCTTCTATGCTGATTGCCGCACGTGCTTTATTAGCATTAGGCGGTGCCATGATTATGCCCTGTGTATTGGGTATTATTCGCAGAACCTTCGAAGACAGTCGCGAACGTGCCATTGCGCTGGGTATTTGGGGCACAATCGGATCAGCCGGTGCCGCCATTGGACCGCTCATTGGTGGGGGATTGTTAGAATATTTCTGGTGGGGTTCAGTTTTCCTGATTAACGTCCCAATCATGCTGGTTGTCGCACCAATGTGCTATTTCTTATTGTCCCGAAAAGAAGCTATAACCCCTGGACATTGGGCATTTGGTCAAGCGCTATTGCTGATTGTCGGTTTGATTTCGTTTGTATATGCACTAAAAGCAGGCTTAGGCGGTAAACAGTCGTTGTTGATTGTCTTGCCTTTGGTCGTTTTATCTATCGGCTTATTAACCATATTTGTACGCAAACAGCTGAATTCTCCTCAACCGATGCTAGATCTTTCACTATTTTCACGCCCTGCTATTTTAGCAGGCATTATTATGGCAATGGTTGCTGCAGGCGCTTTGGCAGGGGTTGAGTTAACTTTGGCAATGGAGCTGCAATATGTCATTCGTTTAACACCGCTGCAAGCCGGTCTTTTTATGGTTCCGATTATGGTTGCGGCCGCTATTGGCGGGCCTATTGCTGGTTTTTTATCCAATAAATTTGGACTCCGTCTGGTTGCGACCATGTCATTAATATTGGCAGCAATTGCGTTGGTCAGTTTGAGTTATTCAGATTTTCATCATCCGGGAATCATCGTTCCCTTTATTTTAGCTTCGATTGGATTAACACTGAGTATT
>NZ_VPEO01000100.1:0-2330 GCF_013417155.1 Acinetobacter sp. YH16052
CGCAAGAATTCGTTAACTGCACATTCGGGATATTTCTCTATATTCGCGGTTCAGCAGGCATGTCCCCTTTGAGGGCGACCCGACGACAGGATAATCGACCTTATGGTGCGCAAATATTTCGGCACAGACGGTATTCGTGGCAAAGCCAACGAAGGCGCGATGACGGCGGAAACCGCCTTGCGCGTCGGCATGGCGGCTGGCCGTGTCTTTCGTCGCGGTGACCACCGCCATCGTGTCGTGATCGGCAAGGATACGCGCCTGTCGGGCTATATGCTTGAACCCGCGCTCACAGCCGGTTTCACCTCGATGGGCATGGACGTATTCCTTTTTGGCCCGCTGCCGACAACGTAATAGGAAGAATAAACGCCCTTTTCACCCAAGTCCAAATTAATTTGCCGATTCCATAATCAGGGTGTATTACAATTCCATAGAGTTTTTCAATCCAGGTGGTTTAGCTGATAACTTAACGATTGATCAGCTTCTTCGTGAAGATTACTCGCCATGGGCGCGCAATAAAAGGATATCTGCCACGTTCAAAGAAGCGCATTTTATTGAAAAATATGGGTCAGGCATCAAACGAATCCAAGAAGGCTTCGCATCCTATGGTCTGCGTCCCCCTGTCTTTGAAAATTTCCAGCACGGTTTTCGAGTTATTGTCTCATCAAAGCTACTTTTCGAATCTAATGAGGGAGTAAGTGAGGGAGTAAATCTACTATTTAATCAGATAAGAACTAATCCAGGAAAGCGTGCACCATTTTTAGTAAACGAGCTATTAGTTCCTGTCAAGATAGTAGAGCGGTGGCTCAAAATCTTAAGAGATGATCATAAAATCGAGTTTCGAGGAGCTCCTAAAAGTGGAGGATACTGGCTAAAATAGAAATCAATGATACTCTTAAGTGGCACCAATCGAACTCCTATTTTAGCATTTAAAAAAGTATCCTCACATCATTTTATTGAACAATACCTAAGGCTGCTCTGGCGGCATTGATATGATTATCGTCGTTGCACTCTACCGCAAAAGCGCCATATGCTAATGGAGCTGCAGCAGCCCTCTCTATAGATTGTTCGTAGAGCCTATCCCATATCGTTCCGCCTTGTTTAGCATACTCCGTTATCAAACTCTTCAGGCTATCCTCTCCAAAAACCGATACGTGACCAGAAAAGTCCAGTGCAGGATCACCCATATGCGCAGTAGACCAATCTATGATACCAGAGGTCTTACCTTCCTTCGAGGTTAAGACATGCCCTGCATAGAGATCGCCATGGATGAAACAAGTGAATTCAGGCCACAAAGGGTCATTGTCCAACCATCTACGGTATCTGTTTTCCAACGGCTCGCTGATACCTATCTCAGATTTCACCAAGTGGATACGGTCAGCTATTTCGGTCCTCAATTCACTTGGAGTCATTATTTTCAAGTTGCTCTTTCTCACATCGTCAGCTGTAATACGATGTAATTCGGCCAATGATTTTGCCAGAGACTCCACATAAGCTATGCTATCGCGATCTATGTTCCAAGAAACCTCATGTGTTATCGCATCGAATGTCAGAGCAGGCGCATCCTCCAGTAAAGGGTAGGCTATTAGGCGCTCCGATACAATTTTCCAATCAGGGACATTGATCGACAGGTTTCTTTTGGCTAAATCCAATATTCTACTTTCATTTTCGATTTGTTCAAGCATATCGCTTCTTCGAGGTATACGGAGTACCCAGTTCTCACCGTTTACTTCCTTTACAAAGGCAACTCTAAAGTCGATGCCCATCTCATTGACGCTCATCTCTTCCGAAATTCTCAGCCCATGCTCTAGGGCTAATGTTTGCATATCTTCGATTGTCATTTCTATACTGTTTTCTTTTATTAAATTGGTACCAGTTCCCCCGACAGGACATTCTGAATGTCATATACAGGTGTAACACTTTACCCATATTCTTTTCGTATGGATAACACTTCCCATCAGGGAACAAAAATCTGATACATGAATTAATTGTGAGACAGTAGACCTACTGTCGCATTGAAGCCATCTCGGCGACTATTTGATTAGGAAAACCAAGGCTTTGCCATCATAGCCTTATCATAGAAGTATAACATAGTTGTAAAGATAGAAAATTATTTTTTATTCATCCATGATGTTATTATTTTATAATAACATCATCTAAACATGTCCTGTCGCTCTTTTGTGCTGTGATATTTCATACCTATTAACTGCTTTCGTTTGAATTATACGACGTTCTACTCACAATAGGGCAAGGGTTACTCATTCCGTAGGATGCGGTTCACGTATAGGAAGAATAAACGCCCTTTTCACCCAAGTCCAACAGCTTTGGACCGC
>NZ_VPEO01000009.1:0-145496 GCF_013417155.1 Acinetobacter sp. YH16052
ATGAGATCATGGAAAATAATGACGGTTCCAAGCGTTTCCAGATCAATGCAGCCAACTGTGTACACTGCAAGACCTGTGACATCAAGGATCCGTCCCAGAACATCACCTGGGTGACACCGGAAGGTGGTGGTGGTCCGAATTACCCGAATATGTAAGGTAATTCCTGTGAAGGAGAAAAATACATCTATTTCTCACATTCACATACCCAATCTTGAAGCAGTTAGTATTAACACTTCACTTTAATTTTTTAGGTAATCCCAGTTCCCTCGGGAGCTGGAATTAATAAGCTAGAATAGAAATAATAGAAAAGATTGCATATAGGGTCAGAGATAAAAATGGCCTATTCGAAACCTAGTAAGCCATCTTTAAGATTTAAAACAAATAACGAAAATTTTTAGTCATTCATCTATGGATTATTGCTGAGCCACAAACTTGGCACGCGCTGCATGCAATTTCTTATAGCTGTCAATCAGGCGTAAATGACGGTCCAGTCCTTCAAGCTGCATATTGGTTTCGGTCAAACCATAGAAACGAACTGTGCCTTCGATTGAACCTAGAACGGCATCCATACGGGCATCACCAAACATACGGCGGAAGTTGTGCTCATAATCATCCAGTTCCATTTCATCATCCAGAATGACTTCCAGAACGACATTCATGCACTGGTAGAACAGGCCACGTTCAACGGTATTGGTATTGAACTGCAGGAACTGCTCAACCAGATCTTTGGCTTCTTCAAATTGCTGCAAAGCCACATAAATCAGCAGTTTCAATTCCAGAATCGTGAGTTGGCCCCATTCAGTATTTTCATCGAACTCGATACCGATCAAGGTTTTGATTTCGGTATAGTCATCCTCATCTGCTTCTTCCAGACGCTCAACCAATGCTTCTAATTGTTCATCATCCAGACGGTGCAGATTCAGGATATCTTCACGATATAACAAAGCCTTGTTGGTATTGTCCCAAACCAGATCTTCTACCAGATAAATTTCCGAATAGCCCGGTACCAGAATACGGCAAGCTGTTGCACCTAGATGCTGATACACCGCCATATAAACTTCATGGCCCATGTCTTCTAGAATCGTGAATAATTCCTGAGCTTCGTCCGCATTCGAATTTTGACCGTTATTAGTGAAATCCCACTCGACAAAATCATAATCTGATTTCGCGCTGAAGAAACGCCAAGACACTACACCGCTCGAGTCGATGAAATGCTCGACGAAGTTATTTGGTTCAGTCACGGCATTACTGCTAAAGGTTGGTTTTGGCAGATCATTCAGACCTTCAAAACTACGGCCTTGCAATAACTCAGTCAGACTGCGTTCCAAAGCCACTTCAAAGTTTGGATGGGCACCAAATGAGGCAAATACACCGCCGGTACGTGGGTTCATCAAGGTGACACACATGACCGGGAACTGACCGCCTAAAGATGCATCTTTGACCAGAACCGGGAAGCCCTGTTCTTCTAGGCCTTTAATGCCTTCAACAATTTTTGGATATTTTGCCAGAACATGTTCAGGCACATCCGGTAGTGCCAGTTCACCTTCCAGAATTTCGCGTTTTACCCCACGTTCGAAAATTTCAGAAAGACATTGTACTTGCGCTTCAGCCAAGGTATTGCCGGCACTCATCCCGTTACTTAAGTAAAGGTTTTCGATCAGATTCGACGGGAAATAAACGGTTTCACCATCAGACTGACGTACAAATGGCAATGAACAGATGCCACGTGCTTTATTACCAGAGTTGGTGTCGTAAAGATGGATACCCAATAATTCATCTTCAGGATCATAAATTTCACGGGTATGTTCATCTAAAACTTCTGCAGGTAGTTCGCCATTTGGACCTGGCTGGAACCATTTTTCATCTGGATAATGCACAAATTCGGCATTGGCAATATCCTCACCCCAGAACTGGTCGTTATAGAAAAAGTTGCAATTCAGACGCTCAATAAATTCACCCAAAGCAGATGCCAGCGCACTTTCTTTGGTTGAGCCCTTACCATTGGTAAAACACATTGGCGACTGCGCATCACGGATATGTAGCGACCAGACATTCGGCACGATATTACGCCAAGACGCAATTTCAATCTTCATGCCAAGGCCTGCCAGAATGGCAGACATATTGGCAATGGTTTCTTCCACTGGAAGGTCTTTGCCCGGAATGAAAGTCGTATGATCAGAAGCCAGACTTGGCATCAATAAAGCTTGAGCATCCGCATCAATGCTTTCCACTTCTTCAATGACAAATTCAGGACCGGTTTGAATTACTTTCTTGACAGTACAACGATCAATCGAACGTAAAATCCCTTGGCGGTCTTTTTCAGAAATATCAGCCGGCAGTTCCACCTGAATTTTAAAAATCTGTTTATAGCGGTTTTCAGGATCAACAATATTGTTTTGCGAAAGGCGGATATTATCAGTCGGAATGTCACGTGCTGCGCAATAGACTTTGACAAAATAAGCCGCACATAAAGCTGAAGATGCCAGAAAATAATCGAATGGGCCGGGTGCCGAACCATCGCCTTTATAGCGGATCGGCTGATCGGCGATTACCGTGAAGTCATCGAACTTGGCTTCCTGACGAAGATTATCGAGATAATTGACCTTAATTTCCATGTGGATACCTAAATATTCTTATGTGCCGTCACGGACAGATAAGATGCTGAATCTGAATATACAAGCCGGTTCACGGAGGAGAACTTGAATGAAAAATAGAAAATGGTCAGGTTATACCATTTGACGAAGTGTCTGGATAACGCTGCCGAGAATGGGCGCTATTATAGAATTATTTTATGAAATTGATAATATTTGTCTGAAATTCTGGCAGATTAAACCAGATCCTCAGTCTTTCCTGAGCTGCCGGAGCATGAATCAACTTCAAGTCATGGCTTATACTATTAATCAAAGTTGCAGATAAGGCAGATTTTCACCTGCCTAGTCTGAGATAACTTTAGAAATCATAACTCAGTGCAAATACTGCAAGATTACGCTGCTTGTCATCATAACGGTCATAACCGCCAAAGATATATTCACCCGACAAACTTACCTGAGGTAAAAGCGCATAACTGAGTCCGGCAGAAGCATAACGAAAGGCAAACTGCTTTTCGGTATCGCCCAGTTCACCGCCTTCGTATTTGCCTTCATCATTAAAATAGCTCCCTGCTGCCGTAACGCTGGCATTCAGGCGATCATTCAACTGATGATTCAGGTTAAGCGTATAAAAAGTATCGCCCTGATTGGCATAAGCCACATCATACAGATAGGTCGATACACTGGCGCCAATACTGGTCTGATCATTCAATGCACGACTTATATTTAAACCCAGCTCATTTCCAGTGGTGTTCTCACCGCCCGGATAATAATAGGTTGCGTTCCATAGATCCCAATCATAATTTTCGCTGCTATGGGTATAACCCAGCAGAAAGTTATGCTCGAATTTGTCTGAACGATGTCCCTGACGCCCCTGCACTTCTGCATAAGAGTATCCAAGGGTAGATCCCCAATATCCGACATAAAAATTACCATAAGCCAGATTCAATGCAGCCTGTACAGCAACGTCGTCATTTTCAGGCGCATTGGTCAAACCGCGGGAGACGTATTTGGAGACCACACTCAAGTTTCCGCTTGCTTCTATTTTTTTTACTTCCGCATCATCAGCATAACAGTAAAAACTTGAAACAGCAGCACAGCCAAACAGCACTGTTTGATTGAATATTTTCATAAAATATAAATTGTATTAAGCAAAGCCGGAGATAAAACGAAAGCAGTCGAGATTTTATCTCCGTTTTGGGGGAAAAATTGAAATTCGTTTTACTCCTGCTTTGCCAGATGACAGGAATAAAACCATGATTTAAGCGCGAGGCGCCTTGTAAAAAGGTGCCGATGAAGGCGCAAGAGCAGGTTTGCCACGAATATGGTCTGCCAGTTTTTCAGCGATCATAATCGTAGTTGCATTGAGGTTACCGGTAATGATCAAAGGCATTATCGAGGCATCAATCACACGCAGACCCTGCATTTCATGTACGCGTCCATAACCATCGACAACCGCCATGTCATCCTCACCCATTTTACAGCTACACGATGGATGATACGCGGTTTCTGCATGATTACGAACAAATTCATCAATTTCAGCATCTGTTTGTAGATGTTTTCCCGGACTGATTTCTTCACCACGATAGGGATCCAATGCCGGCTGATGCATAATTTCCCGGGTAATGCGGATGGCATCGCGGAATTCACGCCAGTCCTGCTCGGTACTCATATAATTAAACAGAATACTTGGATGCTCAAACGGGTCTTTGGATTTCAGACGAACACGGCCACGTGACGGCGAACGCATAGAGCCCACATGAGCCTGGAAGCCATGTTCATGAATGGCATTGGTGCCATTATAATTAATCGCCACAGGCAGGAAATGATACTGGATATTGGGCCATTCAAATTCTTCGGAAGAGCGGATAAAACCACCGGCTTCAAACTGGTTGCTGGCTCCAATACCTTTACCTAAAAATAACCATTCAGCGCCAATCATCGGCTGGTTATACCACTTGAGTGCCGGATATAAGCTAACCGGTTTTTTGCATTTATATTGCAGGTACATTTCCAGATGGTCTTGCAGGTTTTCACCCACACCAGGCAAATCCTGAACCACAGGAATATCCAGACTTTTTAACAGTTCGGCCGGACCTACACCGGAGCGTTGCAGGATTTGCGGCGAGGCAATTGCACCTGCACATAGCAATACTTCACGGTCTGCAAAGACCTGAATCGGCTGTAAGGTATTTTGTCCTTCAAAATATTCCACACCAATTGCCTGATTACGATTAAACAGAATACGATTAGTCATGGCGTGGGTAATAATCGTGAGATTATCCCGGCCTTTGGCTATATCGAGATAACCACGTGCTGTACTGGAACGACGGCCTTGCGGCGTTACAGTACGGTCCATCGGCCCAAAACCTTCCTGCTGATAGCCATTCAGGTCATCAGTACGTGGATAACCGGCCTGTACACCTGCCTCGACCATGGCATGGAACAGTTCATTATTGCCATTTTTAAGTGTTGCCACCGAAACCGGTCCAGAATCACCATGATAATCATTGCCGCCAATATCGCGCGTTTCAGCTTTTTTATAATACGGCAGACATTCAGCATAGCTCCAGTGTTCTAGCCCCTTCAGGCTGGCCCACTGTTCAAGATCCATAGCATTACCGCGAATGTAACACATGCCGTTAATTAATGAAGAACCGCCCAGACCTTTTCCGCGCCCGCACTCCATACGACGATTATTCATATGTGGTTCAGGATCGGTCAGATAGGCCCAATTATAGCGTCGTCCCTGTAATGGATAAGCCAATGCAGCCGGCATTTGTGTTCTGAAGTCTAGACGGTAATCCGGCCCACCCGCTTCCAGCAACAGGACTTTTACATCCGAATCTTCAGTTAAACGCGCTGCGAGCACATTTCCTGCCGAACCTGCACCGATAATAATATAGTCGTAATTCATCCACTCCTCCCTTATGCGCTAAATACAGATTGGAAAGGACTAAGTTCAACTTGCACTGACTTGGTCTGAGTATATTGCTGTAGCGTGACAATGCCGTTTTCGCGACCGACACCCGAATGTTTATAGCCACCAACTGGCATTTCTGCCGGTGATTCGCCCCAGGTATTAATCCAGCAAATGCCGGCTTCGATTTGATGAATAATATGATGCGCACGTGCCAGATTCGGCGTCACGACACCAGCTGCCAAACCATATTCAGTATCATTGGCACGACGAATCACTTCTTCTTCTGAGTCATAACTCAGAATACTCATGACCGGACCAAAGATTTCGTCACGGACAATCGTCATGTCGTCACGGCAATCGGTAAATACCGTTGGTAGCACATAAGCGCCTTGGGCAAATTGCTCATCTTCGGCACGGCCACCACCACAAAGTAAACGAGCGCCTTCTTTTTTGCCCTGTTCGATATAATCCAGCACTTTTTCCATATGAGAGAAGCTGGACACTGGACCAAAATTGGTCTCAGGATCAAGTGGATCTCCCATACGGATATAAGGAATACGCTGCAGAATCTTTTCTTCGAATTCGGCTTTCAAGGCTAAAGGTACAAATACACGGGTACCATTGGTACAGACCTGACCGGAACTATAGAAGTTAGCCATCATGGCAATATCTGCCGCCAGATCCAGATCGGCATCTTCACAGATAATCAGCGGGGATTTTCCGCCCAGCTCCATGGTGACTTCTTTCAGGCTGGAATTTGCAGCTTGGGCCATGACTTTTTTGCCGGTTGCGACACCACCGGTAAATGAAACTTTGGCTATGTCCGGATGTGAAGTCAGATAGCCACCAATGTCACCACTACCGGTCACCACATTAAATACACCATGTGGCACACCGGCTTCTGTATAAATTTCTGCCAGTTTTAATGTAGTCAAAGGTGTCACTTCACTAGCTTTAAAGATCATGGCATTGCCCGCTGCCAGTGCAGGTGCAGATTTCCATAAGGCGATTTGAATCGGGTAATTCCACGCACCAATCCCGGCAACCACACCCAAAGGTTCACGGCGGGTATAAACAAACGAACTGCTTCTGAGCGGGATTTGCTGGCCTTCTAATGCTGGCAAAATACCTGCATAGTATTCGAGTACATCTGCACCTGTCGCAATATCGACGGTGGATGTTTCACTGAAAGCTTTACCACTGTCGAGACTTTCTAAACGCGCCAGCTCATCATTACGTTCACGGAGGATGGCAACAGCCTTGTTCAAAATACGCGAACGTTGAATCGCCGTCATTTCTGCCCAGACTTTTTGTCCTTGCTGTGCCGATTCAACAGCGCGATCGATATCTTCTCGCGTACATACCTGCACGTCTGCCAGAACTTCGCCTGTTGCAGGATTAATCGTTTGAAACGTGCTATTGGATGTTGCATCGACATATTGTCCATGAATATAAGGACGTTGCAGTTTGAATGTTGTCAATGGAATTTCCTCGCAGGTGGGTTATTTGAGTTGTTGCCGGATGTATTCACTACACAGTTCAATCGGCAGTTCTGGGTCAATTTCGCCATTTACCAAAGCACCTCTTAACCAGAATCCGTCAATCAATGCTGCCAGACCTTGAGCGGCTTTCTCTGCCTGGTCTTTATTTAACTTTTTCATGAATTCGTATTTAAGATTGGAATGTAAACGGTAATGATTGATCTGCTGTAAACGGTGTAATTCAGGTTGGTGCAAACTGCTAGCCCAGAACGCCAACCAGACTTTCATGGCCGCCTTATCCGTTTGTGGAGCAGCAAAATTACCACGTACGATCGCTAACAAGCGCTGCTCCGGTAAGTCATCAACCTGTATCTTTATCTGTGCAACAGATTTACCCAATTGCTGCAATAAGTAACGCATTGTGGCTTCAATCAAGCCATTTTTACCTTGAAAATAATGACTTATGATGCCGGTTGAGACACCTGCCCTCTGAGCAATCTGACTAATTGAAGCTTCTGCAAAACCTAGCTCATTCACTGCAGCTAAGGTGGCATCGATCAGTTGCTGGCGACGGATCGGTTGCATACCAACTTTTGGCATAAGACTAACCTGAATAACGGATATAACAATAGAAAGTCACTCTGCTAAAGCAAATAGCTGAATGATGTAACAATTCATAAACGCTTTTTTAATTGAACGTTCAATTAATAAAAATTATAGTGCCAGCTCACCCTTGATGTACAGCGCAGTTTGTTTTGGATTTGCAAAAGTTTGTAATTCACGAAAACAAGGAAGCTTTACCACAGGCTTTTGCTTTTAAATCACACTGCACTGTAGATCATCCGGCAACAACACGATGGTCATGGATTTATGCAAAAGAAAAATGAAGAGATGCAAGATGGTCTGAATAAAGTAGTTTTTTATTTTTCGGCGACACTTATTCTGCTGTTTTCTATCATTACCATTTTATTTAATGAACAAGCCAATCAAGTCATTATCAATATTTTAAACTGGGTAAGTCGTACCTTTAGCTGGTATTACCTGCTAGCGGCAACGCTGTATCTGGTTTTTATCGTCTTTATCGCCTGTTCCCGTTATGGCGAGATTAAATTAGGCCCCAAACATTCCAAGCCAGAATTTAGCCTGTTGAGTTGGTCGGCGATGCTATTTTCTGCCGGGATCGGGATTGACCTGATGTTTTTCTCGGTGGCGGAACCGCTTTCCCACTATATGAATCCACCTGTGGGCGAAGGTGAAACTTTTGAAGCTGCGCGCCAGTCCATGGTGTGGACCCTGTTTCACTACGGTTTAACTGGCTGGAGTATGTATGCGCTGATTGGGGTCGCGCTAGGTTATTTCAGCTATCGCTACAATTTACCGCTCACCATCCGATCAGCACTCTATCCTATTTTTGGAAAAAAAATTAATGGTCCAATTGGCCATACTGTGGATACGGCTGCAGTACTCGGCACGATTTTCGGGATTGCCACCACCTGCGGGATTGGCGTTGTGCAATTAAATTACGGCCTGCATGTATTGTTTGATTTACCAGAAAATATCTGGATTCAAACCGCACTCATCGCCGTTGCCGTGATTATTACTATTATTTCAGTCACTGCCGGTGTCAATAAAGGCATCCGGATCCTGTCTGAAATTAATATCTATGTATCAATTGGGCTGCTGCTATTCATTCTGTTTGTAGGCAATACCGAGTTTTTATTAGCCGCCTTGATTCAGAATTTTGGTGACTATATCAGCCAGTTCCCGAAGCTTTCTTTAACCAGTTTTCCTTTTGAACAACCGAAAGAGTGGATGAATAGCTGGACCCTGTTCTTCTGGGCATGGTGGATCGCCTGGTCACCTTTTGTCGGTCTGTTCCTGGCCCGTATTTCCCGTGGTCGTACCATTCGTGAATTTGTCACCGGGACTTTGGTTATTCCTCTGTTATTTACCCTGACCTGGTTGTCTATTTTCGGTAACAGTGCTTTATACAGCGTGATTTTTGATGGTAATACTCAACTTGCTACGACAGTTTTAGAAAATCCGGCACATGGTTTTTATGATCTGCTGGCGCAGTATCCAGGCTTTACCTTTACTGCAGGTGTCGCCACTATTACCGGCTTGCTGTTCTATGTGACCTCAGCGGATTCAGGGGCATTGGTATTGGGAAATTTCACGACCAAATTCACTAATATTGAGCATGATTCACCGCGCTGGCTGAGTGTGTTCTGGGCCATTGCCATCGGTTTGCTGACTTTGGCAATGCTCATGGCGAATGGCGTGACAGCATTACAGAACACCACAATTATTATGGGTCTGCCTTTTAGTTTCGTCATTTTCTTTGTGATGGCGGGACTCTATAAGTCCTTGCGTCTGGAGGATTTTCGTCAGGCAAGCACCAGCCTGAATGCGGCACCTGTGGTCGGTAATGTGGATATTTTGAACTGGAAGAAACGTCTGAGCCGGGTCATGCTGCATCCAAGCCTGTCCCAGACGCGGACCATGCTGGACAATGTTTGCAAACCAGCCATTGAGGCCGTTGCAACCGAGTTAATTGACAAAGGTATTCAAGTCAATATTCAGGAAAAATCGCTTGAGGAAGAACCTGAACTGTATCACCTGGATCTGACCATTCAGCTCGATGAAGAAGAAAACTTTGTCTACGAAATATGGCCGGTACGCTATGACACGCCAAATTTCAGTTCACGTGGTAAACGAACCAAACGTTATTACTATCGTCTGGAAAGTTATCTCTTTGAAGGCTCTCAGGGCAACGATCTGGTCGGTTATAGCAAGGAACAGGTGATCAATGACATCCTGGATAAATATGAACGCCATATGATGTATCTGCATATTAACCGGATCAGCCCAGGTAAACGCCCGCTGTTCCCGGATCGTGAAATCTAGGATCGCTCAACTACGGAAGGACTGAATGATGTCAGAAAGTTTGAATGCATTTGCCCTGTTTTTCTCCCTGCTCAACCCTTTTCTGATGAGTATTTATATGCTCGGAATTATCCGTAATTCCGACGCAAAAGTATTCAACATGGCATTGATTCAGGGCAGTCTGATCAGCTTTATTGTGTTCATCATTTTTGCAAAAACCGGTGAAGCCTTCTTTAATGAAGTCTTGCATGTACGGTTTGAGTCCTTCCAGATTTTTGGCGGTATTATTTTTCTGGTGATTGGCTATCGTTATGTCTTTGAAGGTGCTGATACGATTGGTGTGATGCGTGGAGCGCCCAGTCATCTGGCGGGTACGATTGCCATGCCGTTTATGATCGGTCCCGGCACCATTTCGGCTTCCGTGATTACCGGGATTCAGCTCAGTTTAATGCAAACCATTCTGGTGATTTTCTTTACCCTGTTTCTGACTTGTAGCCTGCTGATCCTGATGAAATATCTGCATGATCATTTACAGCACAAGTATTCAAACTATATTGACCTGTATGTCGATATTGTCGGTCGTGTTGCAGCGCTTTTAATCGGTACCATTGCCATCGATATGATCGTGACAGGTATTACAGGAATATTAGAAACCTGATAAATCCTTTCTATCGATAAATATAAAGAGCGGGAAATATCCCGCTCTTTTTTTAATTTTTAAATAATTAAAATTTAAATGACACACCGGCATAAGTAGAAAAACCTTCACCCGGCGAAGAACGAGCTTCATCTTTCCCACCGTCGTTAAGGCCTGGAATCACGACCGCAGCATATTTCTCATCGGTGATATTTTTAAAGTTGATCCAGGTTTTCCACGATTGATGTTCTGGTGCATAACCCACGTCAATGCCCCAGATCTGATAGTCATCACTGAATCGGCTATTGGCATAATCATGTGCCATCTTCGATGCATATTCGGTATTCAAACCAATATAGAGGCCATTATTCAAGGCATAACTTAGTTGAGCCTGATACAGATGTTTAGGGATTCCCGGTAACTGGTTCTTGCCAAACAATGGATCATTTTTGTACTGGAAATCGCTAAGGGTATAAGCCTGTTGCAGACGCAGTTCGCCATATTGGGATTCATGCAATGGCGTATCTAGACTTAGCTCCACCCCTTGATGAATCGTTGGCGTGGCATTTGCTTCTACACTAATTCTTTCCTCTGAAGTAGTAGAATCATTCCCGTAATTTTTAATCATTTCAGAAGACAATAGCTCCTTTTTAATCTTGGAATAATAGTAGCTCAGTGCCCAGTCTCCAAAGCCCGATTGTCCACGCCCCCCCAGTTCAAAACTATTGGCGGTTTGCGTATCCAAATAGATTGGCGCACGTACTCGATTTGATGCAGCTCCACTGTCTTTAGAATAGTAATAAGGTGAAGACCAAGCCATTGCCCAAGGATGTGCCGGTTCAATACTCCGGCTTAAATTGGCAAACCATTGCACAGAGTCATTTGGCTGATAGGTCAATCCAACTCGTGGTGCAAAATTCCATTCATAACGACTGACTTTAGGATCTACATCAGGACCTAAATCTGGGTCGGGAATAATATTTGCATAAGTCACTTCACTTTCCCGATGGGTATACACAGCTGCCAATCCCAGATCTAATTTGAACTGATCATTTAATGTAGTTTCCTGATTAAATTGTAGCACGTTGTCTGAACCACGATAGGTATAACGGCGGGTAACTGTGTCTGCCGGATACGTTTGATTACCAATTTCTGTATTAAATCTTAAAGTTTCAGTAACCCCACTGTCCGGGCGGTGTGTGGTAGTGCGCAAGGCAATACGCCCCTGATGCTCCAGACCTAGAAAGTGATAAGGCCTTTCATACTGGAAGCGCGCTGTAATATCTTCATAATCGACATTAGTACGATAACTGCTTTCACGTAAATCCAGCGGATAATGATGATAAGCCAGACTGCCGGTCAGTTTAGCATCATCCTGTAAATTCCAGGTCGTAGTATTGGCCAACCAGGTACTGCCTGGCTGAATCCGTTTGGCATCTACCGCTAAATTAAAGCTATTCGCTGCTTCAGGATCATTTTTGAGCTGTTCTTGCGTAATACGACCTGGAGTTAAATGCTTGCTCTCACGGTAACGGGCATAAAAACGGGTTTCGATATCCGGACTAATTTGATAGCCCAAATTAAAAGCCAGACCTTTGCCATCGCCTTCAGCATGATCCTGAATCCCATCGAACTGGGTACCCGTCAGCGCCAAATAATAATCCATCTGATCCAGCTTTCGGCCGGTACTAAACTGATATTTCTGATAACCATGACTGCCCATTTCATATTTGAGTTCAGAGCCATCCTGATCAGCGCCAGTCTTGGATTTATAGTTGATTGTTCCACCTAAGGCCAGTCCATCCTGTTTAAAGCCATTGGCTCCGCGATAGACGCCGACATGATCAATCCACCAGGGTTCTAGCAGTTCATACGCTGTACCACCCGGTCCGGTAAATGGAATATCATCAATCAGGACGTGCGTACCGGATGCATGTGCACCCGAAGTCCGGTTGATGCCTGAGCCACGGATTGAGACTTTTGCACCTTCATTCCCTGCAGACTGGGCATAAATTCCTGGCTGTAAACGGAACACATCGGCCGTGGTTGCAAGTCGCTGCTGTTCTAGCTGCTGCTCGTCAATAAAATTCGTTCCTCCTGAAACTTGAGCCAGCTCTTTCTGATATTGCTGCTGCGGATTGGCATTCTGCCCAGCGCTGATCACAATAGTATTCAGCTGTTGAACATTGTCCGGTTCTACGGCAGTTTCAGCATAAAGATGACCTGAGACAATCGACAGAATCATGAGGCTCAGCGGGCTTTTCTTGAGAGGAATTTTTGTCATGTGCATGTCGATTTTATACAGTCCTGTATAAGTGATTCCGTTTTATGAGAGGAAATCAGTTTAAAAATTATGCTGTAGCATAGATCAATATTGTTATTTTCAGGAGTTATTTTCTGCCAAAAAATTGACTGATCAGCGTATATTTTTTCATTTTATTTAATCTTTTTATTAAAAATCAACTTGCAAGATCAAAACCACATCCTCACAAGTTCCAAGAACTTAATTTTTAAGTAACTGATATTTAATAATATGTAATTTAATTCTGCACAGATGTATTTCCACTTGGCAAAATGTGATAAGTAGAAAAATTTATAATCGACCAAACCAGTTCTTTAATTTCGAAAGTTGGCCGAAGTTGTATATTTTCTGATTTAAAGTAGACAAGATTAACCTCATCATCTTATAGAAAAATTGAAATCCTTGAGAGAAAAACAATCAATTTTTAAAAATCCTGACGATGCAGGATTTTTAAAAATAACGGACTAAATATATTTAACTATTCGCAAATTAGCTGTAATAGACCTGTCTTTTCTTGGAAAACCGATCCAGCTGTTTCAAGAAGCCTTCAAAATAATCTTTCTGCTTTTCTTCTGTGCGATAGCCGGCGTATAAAGTTCGACGTAAGCCTTCAGGCGCCACACAGTCTAAACGGCGTGATGTCACCCAGCCTTTCTGCTCATATTCATTTACCACCCAATCAGGTAATGCACCAATCCCGCGACCACTTGCCACCAACTGAATCAGCATTTGGGTCAAGTCGGTGGTACGAATGGCTTTTGGTAGAATATTAGCGGGAATAAACAAACGCGACATAATGTCCAAACGGTGTTTATCCACCGGATAAGTCACTAGTGTTTCTTCAGCAAGTTCCTGAACAGTAATCTCTTTCGCACGTACCAGTGGATGGGTATTGGATAAAACCAAGCGTGATTCGTATTCAAAAATCGGAAAATATTCAATGCCTTTGAGTGCAATCGGATCAGCCGTAATCAGCAGATCAAACTCTCCGGTTTGTAATAATTCATGCGGATTCGATTCAAAACCTGAAGCAAAGTCTAAGTCTACATCCGGATATTGCATCCGGTATTGATTAAGTAGCGGCATCAACCAGTCAAAACAGCTATGACATTCAGAGGAGAAAACAATTCGTCCGGTCTGACCATGCACAATACGGCTGATATCACTCTGTGCAATTTGAACTTGCGGTAATATTTCATCTGCCAGTTTTAGCAACCGCTCTCCAACATTTGAAAAGCTCACAGGGCGACTACGCCGATTGACCACTTCAATGCCGAACCATTGGTCGAGTTCACGTAGCTGATGTGACAAGGCCGATGGGGTTAAACATAAATCACTTGCTGCTGCAACCAGGGAACCATGCTCCCGCAGAGCAGTTAAAGTTCTTAAATGGCGAAGTTCTATCATGAAAAATACCGGAAATTTAAAAGACGGATGACACTTAATCTGTCTTAAGCATAACCCATTTTTCTTATTTTATTTAGTTTTTCTCATTTCAAAACCAGAATAATGAGATATATTCAACTATTAGGTTTATAGGTTTAAATTACTATTCCCTTAATTTCATTAATTTAATTTTCTTGGTTAACTTAACCATCATTAAAATAACCCATAAAATATTAATTAAACTTACAGCAGCAACAAGATAGAAAACTAACTCAGGCATAAAAGTCACAGAATAATTTTGCTGCACTCATACAATAAAAATTAGAAAGTATTTTAGAGGATGAAAGACTATGTCGAATCCAATCGATCGAAATGATGAAGAACTCACTGAAGAACAACTTGATCCTCAAGAAAAACAGGATCGTGAGATCCAGCGAGGTCAATTAGGCCTTCATGATCCACAGAGACAACGTGATCAGCTGCGTCAGGAAAGACAGGATGAGGAACAAATTCAGTAATTTTCCCTGAGATGCAAAATAAAAAACTCCCCATTTTTAAAAATAGATGGGGAGTTTTTTTTCAGTATTAAAAAGTTAGGGACTAGTTTTTCGCATCACCACATCTTATACATCTGATCTAATCTGAACAGCTCACCTTCTTGGATGAGTGCTATTTTACTATTTCGTTTCTGTAGAGGCTTTTGCTTGTAGGGACTGCGCTTGTATTTCTGCCGTTTTTTTCTTGGCCTGAATTTGTGCCGCTATTTCCTGATTTTTCTCAGCAAAACGCAAGCCACCATCTCCGGCGAGACTGGTTTGGCTCATCACCATGCTGCTGCTCAAGATTAAAATCAGCTTAAAAAATTGAATTTTCATGTCTCATCTGCCTTTTTATTCTAATGGTATTAAAAATAAGCAATTATTATTCCAATGTTTTTATGCTTACTTAGATTTTAACTGCACTTTCTATTTTATAGGGATAATCTTCGAAAACACAGAGTCAATCATCATAAAAATATAAAAATCTGCAATAAGAATAAATAGATATTTTGACTACATCTCAGCTCAAATCACATCTGATTTTTTACTTCAGTCAAAAAAAAATCGTTCAACAGCTTATTTGGATTATTTTCATTGGCTAAAATATAGTGCAAACACCCAGAGCAATAACAAAAAAAGAATCGCTGTGCAGGATTTCCAGAAAGTGACTGGATGCTTTTCAAGCATAGGGCGTGAAACTGATTTTTTAAATTTGATATCTGGGTGTTTCAGATCATATATAAAGGCTGAAAGTGCTTCATAGCGCTGCTCCGGGCGAATGGAAAGCGCTTTTTTAAAGATTGCGTCCAAGCCATGTGGCAGATCCGGTCGATACTCATAGAGAGGATGATATCGAACCTGCTTTAAGGCCTTTTCGGTCTTGCAGCGCGCGAGGTCCGTCCCATAAGGCAACTGTCGGGTTAATAAATAATAACTCATCACCGCCAGCGAGAACTGATCTGATTTTACTGAGGGTGAGCGTCCAATAAAATACTCAGGTGCCATAAAGGCCAAGGTTCCCAAAGGAACATCTGCGTGTTTGGGATTCAGTTCAACCAGACCTCTGACCGCAGTCGATCCATAATCAATCAGTTTCACTTTCAAGGTATCGGCTGGTTCGAGCAGCATGACATTTTCTGGTCGTACATCCTGGTGCAGCATTTCAAGACGGTGCATGGCATTCAATGCTTTGGCCACCTGCTCAATGATCGGAAGCAACTGCTGTAAAGTTAAAGCAGTTTTATGACGGTGCAGCCATCGGTTTAGGCTTTCCCCTTGTAAATATTCATAACTTTGAAATAAAAACTTCTTGCTGCCCTTATGTGGATAGCATTGCAGCAGATTTTCATGTTTTAAGCGTTTCGATACCCAGTCTTCCAGCTGAAATTGTTCCATCGCTTGCAGGTCATCCTGCACATCGACAGACAAGGTTTTAATGACCAACCGATTTTGTGTCGCTTCATCATGCGCCAAATAGAGGCTGCTGCGATGATTTTGGTGCAGGATTTTATCAATTCGATATCCTTCAAACAGGTCGCCATGACTCAGCTGCTGCGGGAATAGAACATGACTTTTAATCTGGAAGGATTCCTCCTCAGGCAACTGTTCCACTTTAATGATTTGAATGGTGAGATTGTCATCACTGCCCCGCTTTAAGGCCAGCTCGACTATAGACTTGGCAATGATATCCAGATGTTGGTTCTGTTGCAGCATATCCGATATGAGCTGCATATCAATAAACTCATAGACACCATCTGTCATCAAGATAAATAAATCATCTTCACATAATTCAAGCTGCTGATAATCGACATCGATACGATGGTCGGCACCCAGTGCACGACTTAAATAATGTTCTGTTGATGACAGGCAAACACGGTGATCAGCCGTCAACTGTTCAATGGCTTGTGCCTGAATTCGATAAATCCGGCTGTCGCCAGCATGAAAGATATGTGCCCTGTTTTTTTTCAAAATCAGTGCACTAAAGGTGCAGACATAACCCTGGTCTTTATCAAAACGCCCGCGGCTTTGCTGGGTTTGTGCATAGAGCCAGGAATTAGTCGCACGAATAACCCGTGCCGCTGAAGTTTGAGTACTCCATGCATCCGAAGTCGAATAATAATCCGATAAAAAACTGCTGACTGCAGTTTCTGCTGCAATATGGCTGACATTGCTGCTACTGATCCCGTCTGCAATTGCACAGGCAATGCCCTTACTGCTAAGCGCGTGGCCTTCAGGAATATAGACCCCATGGAAATCCTGATTCTGTGCTTTGATTCCAGCGGAAGAATATTGCCCGATGCTGATCTTTAATTTTTTATTCATTTTAAATACTCAAAAAGGGATCGAATTGATCCCTTTAATCTCAAGACATAAATCATCATGCTCAGATTAGAATTCTTTTTTATCGCCAGTACGTACATGCGTGGTATAGAGTGCCAGACCTGTCAGTGCCAGACCACCCACTAAATTACCCAGTGCCACCGGTAATTCATTCCACAAGAAATAGTCTGTAATCGAGAAATCACCACCCATCATCATGGCAAATGGGAACAGGAACATATTCACCACTGAATGTTCAAAGCCCATGGCGAAAAACAGCATGATTGGCATCCACATCGCGATAAATTTTCCGCTGACTGTGGTTGACATCATGGCGCCAATTACCCCGAGTGACACCATCCAGTTACACAGCATGCCGCGGATAAAAATCGTCATCCAGCCAGCAAAACCATATTCGGCATAGCCCAAAGTCCGGTCCTCACCAATATGGGCAATTTTCACCCCGACCGCATTCGGTTCAGCTGCGAAACCCATGGTATAGACTGCGGCCATCAACACTGCCACGGTTAAACATCCGGCAAAGTTACCTAAAAAAACCAGTCCCCAGTTTTTTAAAATACGGGCCCACGTCACCCCAGGACGTTTGTCTAACCAGGCTAATGGAGTCAAAACAAATACCCCAGTCAGCAGATCATAGCCCAATAGATACAACATGCAGAAACCGACTGGAAATAGCAGCGCCCCGATCAGTGGCACCCCTGTTTGTACCGCAATCGTCACGGCAAATACTGCCGCCAACGCCAGAATTGCGCCTGCCATAAACGCACGAATTAAAACATCACGCGTGGCCATATGAAGTTTTGCCTCACCAGCATCGACCACTTTTTTTGCAAACTCTGCAGGAGCAAGATAAGCCATATTTTTATCCCCTTTATATAAATTACTTGCCTGTTTGCAAATAAAAAACGCCTAAGGTCTATTTCAACCCTAGGCGTCTTTGCCTTGCATTATTCAAACAGATCAATTGTGTCATGGCGCCGTTGCCATATTTAATATAGATAAAAGCAAATAGCATGCCATTTATTTTAAATGGCTAATAAAAATCCTACAAATTATTTTAAAATTTCATCCTTATAATTATATTGGCACAATCTCTGCATTATCTATAGCGGTCATTTTTTAAATATAGCTATTGGAGAAGATTATGATTAGCCATCGTCAACAAGTGACAGACATGATTATTTCAGCGAAAGTTTTAAAGTCTATCAAATGGGCAGATGTCGCTGAAACAATAGGCCTTTCTAAAGAATGGGTGACAGCCGCATGTTTGGGTCAGATGGCTTTTAATAAAGAACAGGCAGAAAAAATTGGTGAAATATTTGGATTGACTGATGAAGCCATCGCCTGGTTGCAAATCGTACCCTATAAAGGTTCTCTGCCAACTAGCGTGCCGACAGATCCGCTGATTTATCGCTGGTATGAGGTTGTCAGCGTCTATGGTATGACTATTAAAGAACTGATCCATGAAGAATTTGGTGATGGAATTATGAGTGCAATTGATTTCAATATGGATATTCAACGTGAGAGTAATCCAAACGGAGATCGGGTGAATGTCGTATTATCCGGAAAGTTTTTACCTTATAAAACTTATTAATCCTCCACCATAAGCATAAAAGCCATTATTAAAATGGCTTTTATTTTATCTACACTTATTAAATTCATTTATTTTTTTAAAAATCATTATTAAAATATATATAATTTTTTCATCTCAAATTAAACATATAAACTATAAATGATTTTACTTTTATTCGATAAATTCAACCATTCTGTACTTTTTAAATAATATTTTCCTATCCTGAATATATAGCTCATCATTTTATTATTGCGTTAGCAAAAACAACAAAAAGGATATTGCTATCCTTTTTGTCAATTCATTTTATATCAGGGCGTGTTGTGTTATTGCTGTACTTCCGCCAGATGACGTTCAGTCACGGCCTGTTCATATAAACGCTGTTCTTTTTCTTTATGCTCGACAGAGAAACGGATCATCAACACACAACTTGCAGCAATCACCACCAAGCCACCCAGTACCATCAAAGTGGTTTGAATATCCAGCATGCCTTTTAACAGGAAACCCGCAGCCACCGCGCCGACATTGCCACCTGCTCCAATAATACCGGCCACACCGCCCAAGGCATCACGGTCGATAAAAGGCACCAGTGCATAGGTAGCGCCACATGCCATATGGGTAAACAAGGCAAAGATGGTCATAGCCATGATCGCCAAGGTCGCGCTGTTCATTTGCGAAAACAGAATAAGAAACAGACCTTCCAGCATGATCAAGGCAAACAGGACTTTGGTTCGACCATCCAGACCTTTTTGAATCGCAACTTTGTCTGAAACAATGCCACCCAAGGCACGGGCAAACAATGCCAGTAAACCAAAAATCCCGGCAGCCATGCCTGCTTCTTTTAGGCCAAACTGGAAGTTGTCGACAAAGTACAAGGCAATAATGTTATGGATGAAAATTTCAATACCAAAACAGGCTGCATAAGCTCCAAACAAAATCCACACACGGTAGTTACGTGCGGCATGCATCAAGATTGCAAGGCCGCCTTTTTTATCGCTACCAACAGAAATACCTTCAGCACGGAGTTCTTTAAAATTGCCTTGTGGACAGTCT
Organism: Acinetobacter sp. YH16052; assembly: GCF_013417155.1. Lineage (GTDB taxonomy): Bacteria > Pseudomonadota > Gammaproteobacteria > Pseudomonadales > Moraxellaceae > Acinetobacter. Next base: position 19,706 of record NZ_VPEO01000009.1, read on the forward strand.
TGGGTGAATTTCCAGTACAGTACACCGACAATGATCATCAGAATACCCGGAACCAGAAGTGCAATTCTCCATCCGATTGCCTGTTCTACACCGAACATCACCAAAGCAGCCAGCATTAAAGGCATCAGGGCTTGAGTTGCACCGCCACCGGCATTCCCCCAACCTGCTGTAGTTGCATTTGCCGTTCCCACCACATTTGGCGCAAACATGATACTGGTATGATATTGAGTAATCACGAAGCTGGCACCGATGGCGCCAATCAATAAACGGAAAAACAAGAAAGATTCATAACTGTTGGCCGACGCCACACCAAACACCGGAATACTGCCAATAATCAGTAAGGCGGTATAGGTTTTACGCGGACCGTATTTATCACACAACGGCCCCACGATCAGACGCACCAGAATTGTAATGGCGACTGCGGCAATATTGATATTGGCGATCTGCTCTTTGGTCAGGCTGAATTCACCGGCAATCACTGGCATTAACGGTGCACAGGCAAACCACGCAAAGAAACAGACAAAAAAAGCGAGCCAACTCATATGAAAGGCCCGCATCGCTGAACTACTGAAGTTAAATAGACTTATTTTTGTTGCTTTATTGAGACTTGTATTTGAAGACATAGCCATTTCCTTACCAGAACTGAACGTATTTAAGTCACTGTGATGCACAAGGCATATCAGTAACGATCAGAACGGACGTCATTGGCCGTCATACAAATGTAGAGTCTTCTTTGACTTTAATTAGATATATGCATAGGTCATGCCAGATTATTTTTAACATAAAATAAACTATTCTTTTATATAAAATAATTTTTATTTCACTTTCAAATTTAGACTTTTCTTTCTTAAAAATAGAGAGAAAAATAGATATCTTCTGAGAAATTATGAGCAAAACAGCGATAGGATGACCTGCCCGGAGTCATTGCTGGTTTAAATCGGTGCAGGGCTGGATCAAATAATTTTTCCCTTTTCAAAATGCAGCAGTTGTGCCTGTAAATACGCCACTTCATCTATATGATGAGTCACATAAATCATGGGTAAATCTGTTTGATGAATCACAATTTTCAGAAAGGGTAAAATCTGGTTTTTCAGCTTTTGATCCAGTCCATTTAAAGGTTCATCCAAAAGTAATAGATCGGGAGAAGATAAAAGTGCACGACCGATAGAAACGCGCTGTGCCTGTCCACCAGAAAGCTGATGCGCCCGATACCGAAGCAGTGGCTTTAATTCGAGTAACTCCACAATGTCTTCAAACGTAAATTTCTGCTGACCTTTATTTTTTATATTTAGCTGTTCTGCATATTTCAAATTCTGCATGACATTCAGATGCGGAAACAGTAAGGCTTGCTGAAAAATCAGGGCAATTTTTCTTTGATGAACAGGAATATTCAGTTTCTGCTGATGATCAAATAGTATTTTTTGCTGAAAATGAATAAAGCCTTGTGATGGTTTTAATAGCCCTGCAATATTTTTTAAAAAGGTGCTTTTCCCACTTCCTGATGCTCCGACGATACCAATCAATTGTGTCTGCATATCCAGACTGGCCTGTAGCTGGAAATTTGCGTAATTAAACTGAAAATCACACTTCAGCATCTTAAGCCTCCAATTTACGTTGATACTTCATCTTAAGCCTCCAATTTACGTTGATACTTCTGCATGATCCAGTAATTTGCAATCAAGGCTGAAAAAGCCAGAATCAGAGATAAAATGACCAAACGCATAGCCATACTTTCTCCATCAGGCTGTTGTAACAGGCTATAAATGGCGATGGGAATGGTACGGGTTTCTTCTGGAATATTGCCAACAAAGGTAATCGTGGCACCAAATTCTCCCAGACTGCGGCTGAAACATAAAATGCTGCCGATTAAAATTCCAGGCAAAGCCAGAGGCAGGCTAATGCTACAGAATACCCGCCATGGTGTGGCGCCCAAAGATCCTGCCACCTGTTCTAACTGCCGGTTGATCATTTGAAAAGACAAGCGAATTGGTTGAACCATTAAAGGAAATGCCACAATCATTGCTGCCAGTACCGCACCTTTCCAGTTAAATATCAGCTGAATTCCCCATTTATGTAGATATTGCCCCAGCATACCCTGATGACCAAATAGCAGGAGCAGAAGATAGCCCAGTACTACCGGCGGTAGCACCATAGGCATCTGCAATATTGCCTCTACGAGAAATTTGGCCCTGAATTCATAACGCGCCAGTAACCATGCTACGGCGATAGCAAATGGCAGACACACCGCTGTGGCAAAGCCCGCTACTTTGGCTGAAAGCGCTAAGGCACTCAGTTCTTCTGGTGTAAGCATGAGCAGTTAGCCTACCTTAAGCTTAAAACCATATTTCTGGAAAATCTGCCTGGCCCTTGGACTCGTCTGGATAAATTCAGAAAATTGGACTGCTGCCTGATTTTTCTGGCCCTGCCGGGTTAAAGCGATTGGATACACAATCGGACGATGTGTACTGGCTGGAAATACTCCTGAAATTTTAACTTTTTTACTCATCAAGGCATCAGTTCTATACACAATGCCGACCTGACATTCGCCACGTTCTACAAATGCGAGAGTTGAACGGACGCTATCTGTACCGACAATTCTGCCCCGAAGCGGATTCAACCAGCCCAACCGGGTTAAGCTTTGCTGGGCATATTTCCCGGCAGGCACCGATTCCATTTGTCCTGTACATAAATAACCCTGAAAGGCTTTAGCAAAATTAAAGTCGGCTGACATTTTAAAATGATTTTTTTTCTGAATAGGACTAATCAATACAAGTTCATTCAAGAGCAAAGGTCGAATCTGACCGATCGAAATTTTTTGTTTTTTAAGTAAATTATGCATCCATTCAAGATCTGCAGAAAAAAAGATATCACTCTCAGCTCCCGCTGCAATTTGTTTCGCCAATACCGAAGACGCAGCAAAAACCGGAACGATCTGGATGTCCTGATGCTGTTGCTCATATAGTCTGGAAATATCAGTAATCGCATTGGTCAGGCTGGCTGCGGCATATATTTTAACTGTTTCGGCATACAGCATGGGGCTAGTCAACAGCACGCCAGTGAGTAGAACTTTGAATAAATCCATCTTTCTCATTCTATGTGATTCGAATATTGAGAATTGCGACAGGCATTTCAAATCAGTAAACCTTGTACCACATGCCCGGCTTGGATTTCTGTTGCTGCCGGAATACGTACCAGACAATTGGCCTGCATCAGATTACTCAACATATGCGACTGCTGTTTCGCCAGGCTTTTGAGCTTTAAAGTACCCTGATCAAATTCTGCAGCCATTCTTAAAAAACGTTCGCGTGCATCCGCTTTCAAATCATGCGTCATCACCGCACTGAGCCATGCAGGCGACTCCTTTTGCCCTTGTAAGGCATTCAGTAAAGTTGCCGTATAGATTTGCATCCCGACATAAACGGCAGCTGGATTCCCCGGCAAACCCAGAAGGTAACAGCAATTTTTATCGCCTCGTTGATACTTGGCAAATAACATCGGTTTTCCGGGCTTCTGCTTCACTTTCCAGAAAATCTGCTCAAAACCTTGATCTAGGGCAACCGGGCGAATAAAATCATAATCGCCCACTGACACTCCGCCGGTGGTCAAGATGACATCGTATTGGTTTTTAAGACGATGCATTAATGCTTGCAACTCAGACTCATGATCTGAAACATGCAGAATATCTACGTTGTGACCCTGTAACTGAAACCAGGCCTGAATCAGTGGTCCATTGGCATCAAAGATTTTTCCGCAATTCAGCTCCTCAATGCTGGAAACCACTTCATCTCCAGTAATCACGACAGCAATTTTAGGATAACGATAGACTAAAACCTGCTTCACGCCTGCCATACTTAAAGCTGCAATTGCACCTACATGCAGTTTTTGTCCTACATCTGCCAGACGCTGTCCTTGTGCGATTTCCTCGCCTGCGTCACGTATATCCGCATGAGGTTTTAGGTCTGTTGTGATAATGGTTTGATTGGCATGGCATTCGACAATTTCCTGACGGGCGACCGTTGTAGTGCCTGCTGGAATCCTGGCACCAGTAAAAATCCGGATCGCCTGACCTGGCCGCAGTTCAATTTCAGTGCCTTGTCCTGCCCGAATCTCTCCAATGAGTTCAAAAGTGCTGTGTGCACTAATATTTTCTGGACTGCAGAGCGCATAGCCATCTACAGCACTTTGTGAAAACAGCGGCAATGGAATGGCCGAATCAATCGCTTCTGCCAGATAATGATTCAGAGCCTGAGCAAGCGGCAGGCTTTCAGTTGCCAAGATATGCGTCTGCTCAAGTATCATTTGCAGCGCCTGATCAACAGAAATCAGTCCCGGCTCAGCACCGCAGGCTGAATGCGATAGTGCCTGATTCATTGATAACCTCCCGAATGTGGAATATTTTTTTGCACATTAAATAAGTGCACCAACGCTGGAAGCACCGCGATCAGGGATTCTTTCGCACCCTGCCGACTTCCCGGCAGGGTCATCACCAGACTGTTCTCAATATAGCCAGCCACGCCACGACTTAATGCCGCATAAGGTGTACGTTTCTGCCCAAAACTACGTGAAGCTTCCATCAAGCCTGGAATTTCCCGTTGCAGCAAAGGTTGCAGAGTCTCAACTGTCAGGTCTTTAGGACCCAATCCAGTACCGCCCACAGTTAGAATCAGCGGATACTGATTTTTCTGCTGTTCAATCAGGTTTAAGAGCTGTTCTGGGCTATCGGGAATAACTTGATAACTAATAGAATCAAAATTGGCTTCTTTTAAAATTTCCAGTACGTTTTGTCCGGCAGTGTCCGGCTTTTTGCCTGCTGCAACCGTATCGGACAGTACAATCACTGAAGCGGACAGACTCTCTTTAAGTACGCGGGTAAAATGTGATTTTCCACCTTTTTTCTGCTGCAACCTGCATTGATCCAGTGACAAATCTTCAGGTTCACAATGCGGTTTCAGCATGTCATACAAGGTCAGACCTGCCAGACTGACCGCTGTCAAAGCTTCCATTTCCACACCAGTTGGTCCGATAGTTTCAACGGTAGCAATAATTTCGACATGTGCATCAAACAGTTCATATTCCACATCGGCACGATAAATCGGCAATGGATGGCATAGTGGAATCAGCTCATCGGTCCGTTTGGCACCCAGAATGCCGGCAATGCGTGCTGTTTTCAGGGCATCACCTTTTTCAGTATTGCCATTACGCAGCAACTCAATGCAATGTGGCGGTGCATGCAGAATTCCAGTCGCAACAGCAGTACGGTAACTTTCTGCTTTCATCCCTACATTTTTCATGATTCGTCCCGGGGTAATTTTAAAATCTGTTTAAAGTGATTCATGCTATGCATCCTCTTTTGTAGGACGCATTTAATTAGATGGTGATTGGCAAGTGTGTGCTGCTACATGGTGATGGTGACAACGCACAACTTCTGCAGGATGAGAATGATCCGTTTCAGGTCCATGATCTTTTCGAATACAACAGCCATCTACATACTGGCTGCTACCATCTATATAAAACTCTTCTTTCCAGACCGGAACTTCATGCTTCACCCGTTCCACAGCTTCCTCACAGGCAGCAAAGGCTTCACGACGATGGGCCGCATAAGCCATAGCAATAATGGCTGTTTCCCCAATCCCCAGTTCTCCAGTCCGATGCACCACCCGCACATAAGACACCTGGTATTTGGTCTGAATCTGCTGTTCAATTTCACGAATCATTTTTTCAGCCACAGGTGCATAGGCGGTATATTTCAGGGCACGCACAGCTTTCCCCTGATGATGGTTACGTACTGTTCCGACAAAGATGCCGATTCCACCACATTCCGGAAAGTGCTGAATACCATCAAAATCCTCCATCCTAAAAGCAGTCTGCTGGATTCGGGCAAATTGTTTTAATGGTTTGAGTTGCATCTCAGCCTCCTGCTACCGGCGATAACAGCACCAGTGTACTGTCCCCATTTAAAACATTCTGTCTGGAAATGATATCTTCACCGATTGCACAGGCGCAGCGTTCCAGCATGTGCTCTGCATCAGGATAGAGGGATAGCAACTGATTCAGAACTGCAGAAACCTGAACTTCAGACTCACATTGCAAACTCAAATCTGCGGGGATTTGTCGTTCAATCGCACCGAAGGCTTCTATTTTGATATGAATTAATTTTTGCTGAGTGAGTGACATATTTATCCTCCAATGCTGTGCATGCTGATTTTTCGGATCGGCTTTTGTATTTGTGATTGCTGGATCGCATGGAAACCGGCTTCTTTATGCCAGATATAAGCGTGGAGCTTGTGCTGAAATGTCTGTGTGGCGAAATGATTCAGCGCCAGTTGTTCGATATCTGCCTTAAGGTTCAGGCCTTGTCTGGCAAACAAACAGTTATAAAATTCACCTTGGGCATTGAGGCGCAGGCGATCACAATCACCGCAAAATGAATGGGTAATGGTGGAAATAATCCCCAAAGACTGCCCATTGACCAGATAGCCACGGGCTGGATTGGCGCCTTGTCTTGGGGATACCTGGACATCAAATTCGGTTTTCAGTTGATCCAGGATGTCCTGCTCACTGATGACATCAGACGGATTCCATTTCTGATCGCCATCAAGGGGCATAAACTCAATAAAACGCAGCTCTACAGCCTGATGCTGTGCCCATTTCACCAAAGGAATAATCTGATTGTCATTGATGCCTTTGATGAGCACACTATTGATCTTGACGGACAACCCTGCCTGCTGCGCGGCAGAAATGCCCTGAAGTACAGGCTGTAACTGTTTTTGGGTCAGTTGCTGAAACTGCTTTGGATCAAGACTGTCCAGACTAATATTCAGATCATCCAGTCCTGCCTGTTTAAGCGCTTGAGCATAATCTTTTAAATAATGGCCATTACTGGTCATGGAAATACGTTTCAGGCCAAGAGCTTTCAGCGTCTGTAAGCGGGCAATAAAATGAACGATGCCTTGGCGCATCAACGGTTCGCCCCCCGTCACCCGGATCTGCTCAATCCCGTGTCGCACCATAAACTCGCAAAAAGCATACAGGGCTTCAAAACTGAGCAAATCTTTTTTATTCATCCATTCCGGATGTTCAGGCATGCAATAGCTGCATTTGAAATTACAGCGGTCAGTCACCGAGATCCGCAACTTACGTTTCTGGCGTCCAAACTGATCCTGAAAGATACTGCGAGGTGCTAAAGCTGTCATGCTGTTCATTGCTACGGTCCATGATGAGATCTGCACGGTTATTTAACAGTCTTGATTTACTGCCCTATTTCTTCACAATGAATGAGCAATAAGTGTTCCAACTTTGCACAAATTTATTTTTAATTAATGTTAATGGATGATATTTGTTCTTTTTTAGTCCGAAAGTTTGCTCGAAAAATAAAAAAAGCAATATTTTGATGAGCCAGAATATGGTAATTCGGCTTTTAGCATTTTAAATGCTAGAGAAAGTTAAGCTGTTGATGCTGCTGTAGCTCATCAAATGAATTAATACTGTGAAAAAACAGAGCACGATTTTTAAAGCTTGCCCGCTGCATGTGCATGTCAGCAAAACAGAGTTTTAAACTGTGCTGATCATTTTCAAGATGTTGTATAAGCGTGGGTAAGCTGCTGCGTTTCATCAGACAGAATGGAAACAATGCTTTTTCATTGATTTCAACCACCGCCACTTCAGATAAAGGATGTCGTTGCAGGGCCTGATGTAAACGTGAAATGACCTTTTTGGGAATATAAGTCACATCACAGGGTACGAACAGCACATAATCAGATTGTACATGTGACCAGGCACTCTTCATGCCCATCAATGGTCCCTGAAAGCCGGGTTCATCGTCCTGATAAAAGTCGATCGAAGGAATCATCCGTTTATAAATGGAATGATCCCGATGGCTATTGACCCAGACTTTGCTTGCCCGGGACTTCAGCTGCTGATGGATTTTAATGAGCTGGATTTCATCATCAAATTTGTGCAGCAATTTATTGATGCCATTCATGCGCCGCGCTAAACCGCCGGCCAGGATCACCACGTCAGTTTCCGGATAAGATACCGTTTTAACTGCTTTTCTTTTCATTCTATGCACTCCGTCTGGCAGACTTTAATCAGGCCTCTAATTTCTGGCAAGCATGAACCACAATTTCCTCCGGCTTTTAGACATGCAGTCACCTGTTTTTCATGCGTGATATTTTTATCTTTAATGGTTTGAATAATTCGGTTCTTACCGACCTTAAAACAGCTACAGACCAATGCCCCTTCACTATTTCCCATCGACATGGCCTGACCTGCCAGCAATGCTTTACGATGCAATGCACTCAGACGTTCACGTCTAAACAGGCCAGCCACCCAGTCACGATCTGGCAATAGTGCCGCCGGTGCGATATAAAAACTGGCAATTAACTGGCCATCCTGAAGCACCACACTATGACTGATATGCGCCGTTTGATCTTCGAGATTCAGCCATTCAAAGCTTTCATCATCAAAGGCTAACAGGCTCTTGATCTGCCCGGTGATGTCAGAAAACCTGCGCCGGTCTGCCAGTTCATACCGGATGGCCTGAGTGGTTTGAGTTTTGCTCCACCACACCGTATTTTTAATCATGGTCTGGATTTTCTGCTCAAAGCCTTCCCGTACATACAGCACGCCCTGCCACTGGGTATAAAATGGCTGGATCATCACCGGAGTATGCTTAAATTCTGGCTCGCCGGAAATCGGGTCAACCACGGGATTCACCACTTTGCCAATCCGCGCATCGGATGCAAACTGGTCGTTCCAGTGAATCGGTGCAAAAATCTGGCCACGTCGTATATTTTGTGAAAATTGCACACGGAGTACACAACTTCCCCAAGCGGATTTCACCTCGACCAGCTCGGCATCTTTCAGGCCATACTTCAGTGCATCTTGCGGATGCAGCTCACAATAAGGCTCGGCACGATGCTGGGACAAACTGGCAGATAATCCGGTACGGCTCATGGTGTGCCATTGATCGCGAATGCGTCCAGTATTCAGGATCAGAGGATATTCAGCAGAAATAGCATGTACCGGATCGGCTGCAACTGTTGGCACCAATCTGGCTTTGCCATCTGCATGGCTAAACTGGCCTTGACTAAATAGTCGACCAACCTGATGAACTTCTTGCTTATCCCAAACCGGCCACTGGATCGATGCCAGATTCTGATATTCCGCAAAACCGAGATGAGTTAAACCTTGCAGGTTGAAATAGCGAAAATTGGGTGTATCTGCGCGTTGCGAAAGTGAACTATTCTGATAGGCAGATAAACGGGCGTGTTCCAGAAAAATGTCATGGCTATTGCTAAAGTCAAAACCGCGAAAACCTAAGACCTGAGCCACCCGAGAAATGGCCCACCAGTCTGCTTTGGCTTCACCCGGAGCCGGCAAAAAAGCCTTTTGCCGGGAAATACGGCGCTCCGAATTGGTGACTGTGCCATCTTTTTCGCCCCAACCCAATGCCGGTAACAGTACATCGGCATATTGCGTGGTATCGGTGTCGAGACAAATATCGGAAACGACCACAAATTCACACTTTTCCAGAGCGCGTTTAACCTGATCTGCATCGGGCAAACTCACGATCGGATTGGTGGCCATAATCCAGATGGCCTTGATTTTCCCGCTTTCAACCGCTTGAAATAAATCTACCGCTTTTAATCCGGGCTGCCGCGCGATGACCGGGCTTTGCCAGAAATCCTGCACCAGTTGCTGATGCTGCGGATTATCCAGATCCAGATGACTGGCCAGCATATTGGCCAGTCCACCGACTTCCCGTCCGCCCATGGCATTCGGCTGTCCGGTCATGGAAAAAGGTGCTGAACCGGGTTGGCCTATTTTTCCTGTCAATAAATGACAGTTGATAATGCTATTGGCCTTGTCTACGCCTTGAGAGGATTGGTTTACGCCCATGGAAAACAGGCTCATGATTTTTTCGGTCTGGGCAAATTTCTGAAAAAATAAGATTAATTTTTCAATAGCAATACCGGTACGTTTTGCCACGCTTTCAAGTGATGACTCTGTCAAGCTGCTGGCAAGCGCCTGCTCCAGACCTTTCGTATGTCGCGTAACAAAATCAAGATCGGCATGACCATTTTGCTGAAGATACTGCAACAAACCATTAAACAGCGCGACATCCTGACCCGGTAAAATCGGCAAGTGTAAGTCTGCCGCTTCACAGGTTGCAGTAAAGCGCGGGTCAATCACCACCACAAATAAATCCCGCTCTTCTTTAGCTTTCATAATGCGCTGATAAAGCACCGGATGGCACCAGGCGGTATTGGAACCCACCAAGACCACCATTTCTGTCTGCTCAAAATCTGTGTAGCTGGCCGGTACCAAGTCTTCGCCGAAAGCCCCTTTATGTGCCGCCACAGCAGAAGACATACACAGTCTTGAATTGGTATCAATATTGGCAGTACCCAGATAGCCTTTTACAAACTTGTTCACCACATAATAGTCTTCAGTCAAAAGCTGGCCGGAGACATAAAAGGCGATGCTGTCACGTCCATACTGATCAATACATTGCTGAAATTTATTGGCAATACTTGAAATGGCATGATCCCAAGTGCTTATTTGCCGCTGCTCTTTTCGACCTGTTATCGGATGTAGAAGCCGGGTTTTTAAGCCAAGTGTATCGGCAAGATGACTGCCTTTAATACACAACTTGCCCAAGTTCGCAGGATGCTGAACATCGCCTTCAATCTGAACCTTTTCACCCATCGAGGTTTGGCTTACGTGCGCGATGACACCACAGCCTACTCCACAATAAGGACAGGTCGTCTGAGTGGTTTTTATTTGGGATTCAGTAGAGCTATGTAGTTCCATAACCGGAATACTATTCATTGCTGCTGCGCTCCTTAATCATCCAAATTCACTTGTTTCACCAAAACGCTGATATCTAGCTTTTACAGGTTTGATTTAAATTTTTTCTATGTCTTAAATGCTTTAATTCTCCCCAACCCTCCTTTAGCAAAGGAGGGAAGTTCCCCTCTTTATCCAAGAGGGGTTGGAGGAGATTTATCCGATTACCCTGCCTTTTTGAATGCAAAATCCCGACCAAAAAGCAGTTTGCTGCGGATATTGCTAATTGGTGTCTGGTCCGCAATCAGTTCTGCATACCAAGCTCCATCTTCGGTATCGCCAAATAGCACAGCACCAATGACCTTGTCCTGCTGGATAATGATCCGTTTATAGATTTGACGTTTTTCATCATTCAGCACGATATCTTCAAAATCATCCTGAGGTTCAAAATTTCCGGCCGAGAAGACATCACATCCACTGACCTTGAGTTGGGTCGGAACAGTCGGTGCCTTAAAGGTCAGTCGGCCATGTTCAGCCAGATGCGTCGCACAGATAAAGGCTTGTCCCCATAAGGGTTCAACCAATCCAAAAGTCTGACCACGATGCTCAATACATTCACCCACTGCATAAATACTCGGGTCATAGGTTTGCATGGTGTCATTCACCAGTACTCCACGATTGCAGCGCAAGCCAGCCTGTTCAGCCAGAGTTTTATTTGGTCGAATCCCGACGGCAAAAACTACCAAATCAGCATCCAGCACTGTCCCGTCTTTTAAACGCAGTTGAGTCACGTGGCCGTCTATACCGAGCAGCTCTTCGGTGTTGGCTTCAGTGATGATTCGGATGCCTTTATCTTCAATTGATTTTTTCAGCATTTGACTGGCTTTCATATCCAGTTGACGATCCATAATACGGTCCATCAGATGCAGCACAGTTACATTCATCCCCTGCTGCTTCAGTCCATAAGCTGCTTCTAGACCCAGCAACCCACCTCCAATCACGACGGCATTTTGCTTGGTTTTGCAGTAATCCAGCATGTGGTTAACATCCTGAATATCCCGGAAGCTAATCACGCCTTCAAGTTCAGCACCTGAAATTGGTGGTATAAAGGGTTTGGAACCAGTAGCGAGGATCAGACGATCATAAGCAACGATTTCACCTTTTTCGGTATGAACCTGCTTACGTGAACGGTCGATAGAGCTGGCAGCATCTCCAGCGATGAATCGAATGCCTTTTTCGGCATACCAGTCGGCTGAATGCAGCATAATTTCTGCAAAGCTTTTCTCACCAGACAATACCGGTGACAACATGATCCGGTTGTAATTGCCCCATGGCTCTTCCCCAATCACGGTAATGTCATAACGATCTGGCGCCATATCCAGCAAGTCTTCCAGACAGCGCATGCCCGCCAGCCCATTTCCGACCAGTACCAGTTTTAAACGCTCTGTGTTCTGACCATTACTGGAAATATAGGTCTTTTGTGGAGTCGGACTCACCAGAACTTTGCCATTTTCAATTCGGGTTGGAAATACCAGTAATTTCTGGTCTTGTTCTTCCAGACAACGGCCGGTCACCAGACTGAAATGCTGCTTATAAATTGGGGATGCGACTACACGCTCACCTTGCAGATCACCCAGAATGCCACGTGCCATGACATTGGCCAGACTAAACGGATCCTGATTGCTGAGTGCATAAACCCGCTGTTCCTGACCCACGCGAAAAATTGCAATCTGCTGATCTTCAATCAGGGCTGCCACACCGGTATTCGGAGTGATCTCATCCAGATTGCAGACTTCGTACCAGTTCAGTTCGTTCATGTCTTTTAAAATTGTCATTTTCATTCTCCCTGACTGTGGTATTTAGGCTTCAACCACTGGAATACGGTTTAAATCACGTTCAGCTTCTGTCTTTGGACGAATCTGGCCACGCACAGGCGCAAACTGAATATGCGGGTCATTCTGCTCGGCTGCTTTGGCATTGATAAAAGTCTTAAAGCGTTTGCGCACTTCAGGATCTTCAATCGCGCTGCGCCATTCATCCTGATACGTACCAATCACATGCTGCATACGACTTTCCAGTTCAGCAGCAATACCCAGTGAATCATGCACAATGACATCTTTCAGATAGTCCAGCCCGCCTTCCATATTGTCACGCCACACGCTGGTACGTTGCAGACGGTCTGCCGTCTGGATATAGAACATAAAAAAGCGGTCGATATATTTGATCAGTGTGGAAGTATCCAGATCCGAGGCGAGCAGTTCAGCATGGCGCGGTTTCATGCCGCCATTGCCGCATACATACAGATTCCAGCCTTTTTCCGTGGCAATGACACCGACATCCTTGCTCTGTGCTTCTGCACATTCACGGGTACAGCCAGATACTGCCATTTTGGTTTTATGTGGTGAACGCAGGCCTTTATAACGGTTCTCCAGAAAAATCGCCAAGCCGACAGAATCATCGACTCCAAAACGGCACCAGGTACTGCCCACGCAAGATTTCACCGTACGTAAGGATTTGCCGTAGGCATGTCCAGATTCGAAACCGGCATTGATCAGTTTTTCCCAGATTTCAGGCAGTTGATGTACCTGCGCACCAAACATGTCAATTCGTTGTCCGCCCGTGATTTTGGTATATAGACCATAATCTTTGGCGATCTGACCGATGGTAATCAGACCATCCGGGGTAATCTCGCCGCCTGCCACACGTGGCACAATCGAATAGGAACCATCTTTCTGGATATTGCCGAGGTAGTAGTCGTTGCTATCCTGCAAACCGGCATGGCTAGGTTTTAGGACAAAGTCATTCCAGCAGGATGCCAGAATATTGGCTACAGTCGGTTTGCAGATATCACAGCCCATGCCGTGCCCATGTTGCTGAATCAGGTCAGAGAAAGTCTTGATTTCATGCACGCGTACCAGGTGATACAGTTCCTGACGCGAATAGGCAAAATGTTCGCACAGGTGATTGTTCACCGTGACACCCTGACGTTGTAATTCGGATTTGAGAACCTGCGTTACCAGTGGCGCACAGCCACCGCACGCCGTTGCAGCCTGGGTGCATTTTTTCAATGCACCCAATGAAGTTGCACCGCCATCAATGGCTGAACAGATATCAGCTTTGGAAACGTTATTACATGAACAGATGGTCGCACTGTCAGGCAATAAATCGATGCCACTACCACCCGATTTGGAGGTTGACTGATCAAAGCCCGGCATGATCAGGCTTTCCGGTTGCTCCGGTACAGCCAGACCATTCAGCATCATTTGTAAAAGATCGCTATACTCTTTGGCACAGCCCACCAGCACCGCGCCCAGCAGCCTGGTCTTATCTGCTGACACCACGATTTTTTTATAAACCTGCGCGGCTTCATCAGCATAGAAATAGCTCAAAGCACCTGGGGACATGGCATGTGCATCACCAATAGAAGCAACATCCACGCCCATCAGTTTGAGCTTGGTACTCATGTCCGCACCAGCGAATGCATGACTTTCTTGGCCTAGGACATGTTTTGCCGCGATCCGCGCCATGTCATAGCCTGGTGCAACCAGACCATAAATTTTATTGTCCCAAAGTGCACATTCACCAATGGCATAAATGTCCGGATGTGAGGTCTGGCAATAATCATTAATGATGATGCCGCCACGCTCACCAATCAGTAAACCACTTTGGCGCGCCAGTTCATCACGCGGACGAATGCCGGCCGAGAACAGGATGATATCGGTTTCCAGTTCAGCGCCATCACCGAACTTCATGACATGGTTGGCATTTGCACCATCTTCAATAGACGACGTTGCTTTCTGGGTATGTACTTTCACGCCCAGATCTTCGATTTTGGAACGTAATACACGACCACCTAGATCATCAATCTGTACCGCCATCAGACGTGGCGCAAACTCTACCACATGGGTTTCCAGATTCAGATCTCGCAGGGCTTTTGCTGCTTCCAGCCCTAGCAAGCCGCCACCAATCACCACGCCTGTTTTTGCATTCAGGCTGGCCGCACGAATGGCATCCAGGTCTTCAATGGTGCGGTAAACAAAACAGTTCTGACGGTCGTTGCCCGGAATCGGTGGAACAAAAGCATAAGAACCGGTAGCGAGAATCAGCTTGTCAAAACTCAGTACATCGCCGTGGTTGGTTGTGACCGTTTTATTCAGCTGATCCAGCTCAATTGCGCGGGTATTCAAACGTAAGTCAATGCCATAAGCATCGGCAAAATCACTACGACAAAGACTGATGTCTTTAACTGTCTTGCCGCTAAAGTATTCAGTTAAATGTACCCGATCATAAGCCAAATGCGGCTCTTCCGCCAAAATGGTCAACTCGACGTCATCACCGGCCTGTTCAAGTACAGATTCGATGAATTTATGCCCCACCATGCCATGCCCAATCATGAGAATTTTCATATCTGCACTCCAATTACTGTTTTTTTAAAGATGATAAAAAGCCACATATCAAGTCTAGGCATTGATATGTCTGCTGATTGAATATGTTGTAAAGACCGCGTCCTGGCTGCTTGTCTTGCTGGACGAAAGGTTGTAACGCTGATGCGTTTTGTATTGCTGAACAACTGACCATGTCATTTATCCTGTGCTGAACGAAACTTCAATCACACTCCTTGAGAGTGCGATTACGATCAGAACGGACATCGTTGGCCGTTGTTAGTATTGAAAGTCATCTTTGACGATTTAATAAAAGCATAAATCGTGCCAACTTTTCCAATAAGAAAACGCCTAATTAACGACAAATCATCCAGCCAGATGCTTCATTTTGAACACTTGACGGCTGTTGCACCTTAAGTTGTGCACTAAATTGAATACATCAGCGGACTTTTATGCACCAAATTAATGGCATGTTTTTTGCTTTATTCGTGCTTGAATATTCCTTAGGCCTTACTTGAAAATATTCCATGTCCAAATTACGAATAGCTCTTATTGATGATGATCTGGAGCGTGCCCAATTCATCCAGGAATCCCTGCTTTTACATGATTTTCAGGTGGTGGCCTGCTTAATCCTGAATGACCTGAATATGGTACATGTCAAAGGCATTCATGCAGATGTGATCCTGTTGAATATGGATCATCCGCATCGGGATATTATTGAAAGTTGTGTCAGCCAATATGAACTCCCGACCGTGCTGTTTACCCAGAACTCCAATAAAGACACCATCAAGAGTGCGATTGATGCCGGAATCACGGCCTATATTGTCGATGGTATTGATCCCACCAAACTAGAAAGCATTCTGGAAATTTCAATTGAACAGTTTCGCAAACATAAAAAGCTGCTGAATGATTTAAAAGAAACCCAGGACAAGCTGATTGATCGTAAAGATATTGATAAAGCCAAAGCACTGCTCATCCAGCTACATGCCTTAACGGAAGAACAAGCCTTTGCTTTATTGCGTAAAAATGCCATGAGTCACCGGATTACCATTGGTGAAATGGCCAGACGCTTACTGGATGCACAGAAGCTGTTATTGGGCCAATAAGGAAAAGCATATGTCCACATTAGAAAAAACTGAACTCAATATTGGCTATATTCCTTTACTTGATTGTGTTGCCATTCTCTGGGCCGAAAAACAGGGGTATTTTGCTGAGCAAGGATTAACCATCAATTTAATCCGTGAAGCCTCCTGGTCTAGTTTGCGTGACCGTCTGGCCTATGGCTTTCTGGATGCTGCACATTGCTTGTCTGCCATGCTGCCCGCTGCTGCCCTGGGTACAGACCAGTTACAGGTGGCTTTGCAAACCCCTCTAGTACTGAGCGTGAATCAGGCTTTTATTAGCCTGCGCCAGGATTTGTGCTATGAACTCGGCATCCAGCCTGGGGATGATGAACAGAATACCTCAAAGAAACTGGTACAGGCTTTACAACAGAATCATTCCATCAATCTGGCCTATGTTTATAAATATTCGATTCACCATTACTGTTTAAAAGAATGGCTGGCGCTGACTGATCCACAACTGGCCAAGAATATCCAGCTGATGACCTCTCCACCGCCTTCCATGGTAAAAGGAATCGCAGAACAGGTATTTGATGGCTTTTGCGTGGGAGAACCCTGGAATATTCAGGCCAAACTTGAAGGCTATAGTTTTATCGTCGCGGCAAGCCAGAATGTCATTCCAAAAGTTGCCGATAAAGTCTTGGCCATGACCCAGGAATGGGCAGAACAGCATCCATTTACTGTAGAGGCAGTGGTCAAGGCAGTACAAAAAGCGCAGGATGATTTAAAGCAGCGCAGTGATTTATCAGAAGTATGGGACATGCTGGTAGACTATCAGATTATTCAGTTTGAATGTTCCGCCCAGCGGCATGTCTATGACTTTTACAAGATCAAGAATATCATCCGGAATTTTGTTGGGGAAAGTGCCGAACCGAAAGTCGATGATTTTATCTGGCTCCTGCAGCAGATGGATAAATGGGAAAATATTGAAATGACCGCAGCCAAAAAAAAACAGATTGCGCAGCAGTGCATCTATAGCTTGCAAAACCAGCATGCAGACATTATTGGCTAAATGATGTTACTGATAAAAGAGACCTGATTTTTCGGGTCTTTTTTATTGAGTTTATTTTCCAGAAAATGATTAAAAATCTCTGCATTCTGATCTAACTTCTTGAATATGATTAAAAGTTGTCTGCTAATTTTTTCTATAAAAATAAGCCATTTTAAGAGTCATTTCAGGATTTGGGATGAAATGGCATCCATTTTGCTTATTCAGTATTACGTTTTATAAAATTTGTAATATTGAGGGGCAACACTATGAGTTACGTTGCACGTGAACTCAGTCAAAGAAATAAATTGCTGTTTGGCTTGGGGTCTTTTTTAATACCAATTCTGATTTGGTGTGCAGTCAGCTATTTGCCATTTATCTGGCATTCACAAGTCCAAATTACTGATTCTGGTAGTGTTGCCTATTTACAGGTCGAGAGTCGTATTGATAAAGACCAGTTTTTTTCTGCTGCGCAGTCTGCGGTAGATCAGGGTCTGGCTCCGCCGCAGGGTATTCTGGTCAACCCGATTTATCTGCCTGCACCACATGAAGTTGCGATTGCACTGGTCACGGCGTTTACCACGGAGCCTACCCAAGCCAATGCACCCTGGTTTCATGAAAGTCTGTGGCACAGTATCAAGTTGGTCTTTACCGCGTTCTTTATTTCTTCCTTGGTTGGTATTCCACTCGGTATTTTATGCGGATTTTCAAATAAAATTTCCCAGCTGACAGAACCCTTTGTTGAGTTTTTCCGCTATTTACCTGCTCCCGCCTTTGGTGCACTGGCAGTGGCAATTCTCGGAATTAATGATGCACCCAAAATTGCCATTATTGTGATAGGAACCCTGTTCCAGCAAATCCTGATCATTGCCAATACCACACGTCTGGTGGATCGCAGCCTGATTGAAGCCGGTTTTACCTTGGGCACCAATAAACTGAAAAGCCTGTTGCATGTGGTGATTCCAGCGGCCCTGCCTGAAATTTACCGCAATCTGCGTGTGCTGCTGGGTTGGGCATGGACATACCTGATCGTAGCAGAATTGATCGGCAGCACCTCCGGAATTACCTGGTTCATTACCCAGCAAGCCCGCTATCAGAACTTTGATAATGTCTTTGCCGCGATCCTGATTATCGGGGTGATTGGTCTGCTGTGTGATGTGATCTTGATGAAATTGGGACAACGCTTATTTAAATGGAAACCGGGAGCTAACTGATGCAAAACACTGAATTTAATACCCGCGAATATTTTGACAAGATTTATAGTCGTCCGGTGATTCTGGAAGCGAAGCAACTGACACAAAAATTCAGTCATGGCAAAACTGAACGTACGGTTTTAAATGCTCTAGATTTGAAAATTCATAAGCGTGAGTTCATCTGTGTGATTGGGCCTTCCGGTTGCGGCAAGTCAACCTTTAGCCGTGTAGTCGCCGGTCTGGATCCTTATAGCAGTGGTGAGATTCTGGTGGATGGCCAGCCGATTACCGGCCCAAGTCCAGAGCGTGGCATGGTGTTCCAGGGCTATACCCTATTTCCATGGAAAACCGTCAAGGAAAATGTCATGTTTGGTCCGCGCATGAAAGGCCAAAGTAGTGCGGCGGCCGAAGCGCAGGCACGTGAATGGATCAATATTATTGGTCTGGAAAAGTATGAAAACCAGTATCCGCATGAGCTGTCTGGTGGGATGAAACAACGTGTCGCCATAGCTAGAGCCTTAGTGAATCAACCCAAAATATTACTTATGGATGAACCTTTTGGTGCACTTGATCCACATACCCGGCAAAAAATGCAGCGTCACCTAATGGACCTGTGGCAAAACATTGATATCACCATTATTTTTGTGACGCATGATATGGATGAAGCGATTTTATTGGCTGACCGCATTGTGGCACTGAAAGCCAATCCAGGTGAAATCAAAGAAATTATTGAAGTAGATTTGCCCCGTCCACGTGATCCTGATGTGATGCTCACGCCTGAATTTAAACAGTTAAGACAACGGGTCGATTATCTGGTGCATGCTGAAGAAGATGAACTGGATCCGGCACTGGCAGAACTGCCGGTCATTCCACGTATGACCAAAGTCAGTAGCAGTAAATAATCTTAACCAAAATACCTTTGGGACGACCCGAAGGTTTTAATCGCTGTGTTGGACGACCAACATTAGAGGTGATTGTCATGCAAGCGCAATATGTACTCCCACTGGTTGATATTTCAAAAATACAAAGTCTGGATTTAGACGATCGTATAGAAGTTGCTCTCGCTCTGGATCAGGCCTGCAAAGAGGTCGGCTTTCTCTATCTGAAAGGTAGCCAGTTTAATTTTGACTATGCCAAAGCCCTGATTGAAATGGCCCAGTCCTATTTTTCTCAGGATCTGGACAGCAAGATGCAGCATTATATTGGCAAATCAAAAAACCATAGTGGCTATGTGCCGATTGGCGAAGAACAGTTTGCCGGCAACAGTTATGATTTAAAAGAAGCCTATGATGTCAATTATGATTATCAGGGTACACAAAAAAACTGTCCTTTACTTGGGCCCACCTTGTGGCCAGACCATCCGGATTTCAAGTATATCGTCAGCCAATACTACAGCCATCTGCGTGAGATCAGCCAGCAGATTTTTTCTGCTTTTGCACTAGCTTTGGGCGTTCGCGAGGACTTTTTCGCAAGCAAAATTACTGATGCACCAAGTCAGCTACGCTTGATTCATTATCCTTATAATCCGGAAATACAAGACGCCGAAGGCATTGGCGCACATACCGATTATGAGTGCTTTACCTTGCTGTTACCCACCGCACCCGGCTTACAGGTTTTGAATAAAGCCGGTGAATGGATCGACATTCCACTGATTGAAAATACACTGGTGATGAATATCGGTGACATGATGGAAATTCTGTCAAATGGTAAATATCTCGCCACCAAGCACCGCGTGAAAAAGGTCTCGGAAGAACGTTATTCGTTTCCGCTGTTTTGCGCCTGCAATTATGACACCGTGATTGAACCGGTTATTCATACTGAAAATTCCAAATATTCTGCCCTGATTGGAGGTGAACATCTGTTTAATCAGACCGCTCAGACCTTTCAATATTTAAAACAGCGCGTTGCTAGCGGTGAACTGATCTTAAAAAATGCTGTACCACTTTCCTCTTTTGGACTTGAAGAACAGGCGGAGACAGTATCATGAATCTGTTTGAAGTGATTAAGACTTTAAAGCCCACTATCCCTCAGCCAGAGATTATTCCAGACTTTTTATATGGCGCTTTCCGGCGTAAAAGTATCAGTTTTTATAATGGCCTGACCGATGAAAATACCATTGTGTACTGGTTTCAGTCGCGCAGTTTTACCATTGATCTGCGTCTAAAAAGCCAGACAGGAACTGCTGTTCAGGAACGCCAAGGCTGGATTGGCAATACACTTTGGGATAGCGCTAGCCAACTCTTGTCCTGGGAAGTGAAAGACTACGCCAATTACCAGAATCATGTGCAGTGGCCGGAACCAGCTAGGTTGCATGCAATTGGCAACTGCATTCTGGAATTTTCTCCAAGTAATGTCTATGTCGAAGACTGGCGCCAGCAGGTACAACACGGTTTATTTTTAGGCCTGCGTCTTCAGTCTGCGCTTGATATTCAATCTGGTCAGACACTGGAAATGGATGGTGGTCTGATTATTTGTGCTGATCATATTGCCTATGCCCTGACGCGTTTGCCTGAAGTGCAAAGTGCAGTAGCTCAAATGGATTTGAAAGCTGTCGATCCGACCGTGTTTACCTTGTTAGAAAGTTTTGAGGTTTCTATTAGTATTGATGGTCAAAGTAAAACTTATAGCACTCGCAGCAATGAAACAGGTAAAGCCTTTAATCTGGAAAATTTTGAAGTTCTCGATGAAACCCGTCTGGTTCAGCACGTCATTTTAGATGGTCGCGACATTGACCTGATTTTTGAGCTGGATATATACCAGCCGGATTACCAATTTCAATATACAACCCCCACGACTACACAAGCTGAAATCTGGCTGAAGTCAGAACAGGATCACCTGATGCAACATGCAGAACGGGTGTTATAGGGAGAAATATGTCTTTTTTATATCTTTCGATTGCCATTATTGCAGAAGTCATTGCGACTTCTGCATTGAAAGCTTCCAATGGTTTTAGCGTGCTCTGGCCTTCACTTGCCACCATTGCCGGTTATGCCGTTGCCCTGTTTTTCCTGTCACTGACCATGAAAACCATTCCGATGGGCATTGCCTATGCAATCTGGTCTGGTGCCGGCATTATCCTGATTTCAACGGTTGGTCTCTTGGTATTTAAACAGCAACTGGATCTTCCTGCGCTGATCGGGCTGGCGTTTATGATCATTGGCATTATTTTTATCAATGTCTTTTCCAAAAGTACGCAGCTTTAATTTTTTAATATTAGCGTTCTTTCATCAGTCATTTTTAATTACTAAAAAGTAAATTCCCTCTCCTTGTAGGAGACTTGCGGAGCATACTCCTCAGGGAGAGGTTCTTTCTAATAAATACCCTCAGCCTCTTGCGAAGCTATGCTTCTCATCCCAGAAGGAGAAGGAACTTTCAATATCCATTCAATATGAATATTAACGATCGTTTTTTGATTTATAAAAGACATCTACTCATTTAACAATAAAAAATCCCCAGACCGGGGATTTTTTATGCACGAGATCAGGCTTTATTGCAGCTCTTGTACCAGCGTTGGAACAATCACGCCGTCCACGTTCATTTCAGTCGTATAAATGCGATTGGTCACATTGAACTTGTTCACATGGTAGCTGGAACCATAGATCGAGTCGAAACCCTCACCTTTGGTAAAGACTTTCTTGTTGGCGGCCAGATCAAGTAAATGCGTACCATCAATGAACTGCATATAGGTTTTCGCATCGACACCAACACGTTTGGCCATGATCTGTGCGGCATCTTCACGAGTCGCCGGGTCATTGATGTATTTGACGGTTTTATCCCAAACCTGAATCACCTTTTTCCATTGCTCTTTATTGGCTTCCAGATGGGCTGGATTCACGGTCAAGGTATCGTAAATTAATCCCGGCTTGTCTTTAGAGGTGAAAATAATCTTGGAACCGGCCACCGCGGATAAAGCCTGATTCGCCACCGGCTGCCATACTGCAATCGCATCAATATCGGGAGTGGCAAAAACCTGTGGCAATTCATTGGTCATGGTATTGACCAGTTTAACTTCATTCAGTTTAACCTTGGCATCCTCTAGTGCAGTGGACAGTAACAAGTGATCGACCAGGCCTTTTTCAGTCGCAACTGTTTTACCGCGCAGATCCTGAATCGAATTAATGCCATTCTTGGCAATAATCACGTCATTTCCAGCTGAATAATCAGTCGCCATGATCATCACACCCTTGGTGCCGCCAGAGCCAGTGACCAGATTATCACCATTGGTGACCAGTACAGCATCCAGCTGATTCGCTGCGAATGCAGAGAGTGAAGCAGAATAGTCAAACCATTTAAAATCGGCATTAACTCCGGCATCTTCCAGCCAGCCTTTTTCAATCGCCACCTGCCAGGCCACAAATCCCGGCCAGTCACTATAACCAATCCGGATGGGCTGAGTCGTCACACGTCCTTCTGCCTTGGCACTTGGTTCAGGTACTTTAGCAGTATTGTCACAGCCACTAAAAAGGATTGCAGACAGTACGGAAACGGACATCAGTGCTTTTTTGATCATTTTGCGACTTCCCCTATGCATTCACATTTAAATTTGGTATTTGAAAGTTGTTTAGATTTCATAAATTCGCGCCAGCCACCGAAATGACTGATATCTGTTGCATCTTCAAGTGCATAGCCTTCACAGATAAAGCCTTTGACCCAAGTACCATCAATCAGCTGGACATTACCGATCCCCAAAGGTGCCGGAACTTCTGCAACAATGTCCCCGAACAGTGCACGTGGAATGTCCCAGACCTCTACTTCAATTGAAAAGCCTTTGGCGTTGTATTGCAGGCCAGGCTTTGGCGGTGTGGTATTTTTTAAAGCATAGAGTTTGTAATGTGAAGCAGTCCGGGTCTGCTTGATCAGGGTGCCACCACGTGTGGTCAGCTGAAAGTTCAGCGGCATTCTACTTAGATGTGCACCGACGACAGCCAGTTTGACGCTGTGACCCGATGAGATTTCAGTTATTTTTTCATAGCTAAGTTCAGATGTGCCCAACTTTAACTGGCTTGCTTGCTGCCATTTTTGCCCGAATTTGGCCAGTGCTTCATCCATCCAGGCTGGCGCAATAAAGGTCACACCCGTTGGAAGACCATCGGCACGAATGCTGTTTGGTAGAGCCAAAGCCGACAGGTCGGCAAAATTGACAAAATTGGTATAAGCGCCCATATGGCTGTTTTTGACCAGAGGATCGGCTTCTACTTCTGCAATGCGATAAATAGTGGGTGCAGTAGGCACCATCAAGGCATCATAATCTGCCAGTGTATTTTGAATAATACGGCTCAGGCGGGCGCGTTCATATTCATCTTGCATGGCATCGACCGCATTGAACCGGTCTGCCTGCGCAATAATCTGGCCAATTACCGGATGGGTCTGCTCGCGTTGCACCATTTTTTCTACGGCACTGGTACGTTCAGCCACCCAAGAGCGATTGTAAAGTGCAGTCGCCAGTTGCTGAAATGGAGCAAAATCAATCGGCTCAACCGTATAGCCCAAGCTTTGTACACGTGCGATCGCCAGATTAAACGCTTTTTCAGTTTCAGCATCGCCATAAAATTCCAGTGTATCTGGAATGGCAATTTTCCCTTTTGAAAATTGGCTAGGAACATTCTGAGGATGCGTTCTGGAATAATCATCGCTGGCATCATAGCCCTGCATGACTTGCGCTACCTGCCAGGCATTATCCACCGTTAATGCAAAAATCGAAATCACATCGATGGTGCGACAAGCCGGAATCAGGCCAGTAGTCGAGAACCAGCCTTTGGTCGGTTTGAGTCCGACAATGTTATTGTGCCCTGCTGGTACACGTCCTGAACCTGCAGTATCTGTACCCAGACTGAATGGTACTAATCCATTGGCTACCACCACGCTGGAACCCGAACTCGAACCGCCGCTGATATATTCAGGATTAAAGCTGTTCTTCACCGCGCCGTATGGTGAGCGCACCCCGACCAGACCCGTTGCAAACTGGTCCAGATTGGTTTTACCCACGACAATCGCGCCGGCAGCTTTTAATTTGGCTACTGCGGTTGCATCGGAAGTCGCCAGATAGGCTGCTTCTTTACATGCTGCTGTGGTATAGAACCCTGCAACATCAATATTGTCCTTGACCGCAAATGGCACCCCATAAAGTGGCAAGCTTGCACTATCTGCACCAGTCAATGCATCAATTTGTGCCTGTAATTGTGCTGCCGTCGCAATTGATATCCAGGCATGATCGTCATTATTCAACCCGGCAACATACTCAATCAGGTCACTAAGCTGGATATTGTTATTCTGGTAGGCGTGTTGCCAGTCCTGTACAGTCCATAAGTTGTGCACAGCTGTTCTCCTTAAGTGTGTTCGGTATTTTGTGGAATGGGCGGCATGACGGCATCCATCAGTTCGAGATGGCCTTTAATCACGCCTTTCAGTGCAATAAATTGTTCGCTAATTTCTTTCAGATCACTACTCGCGCCCTGCATCAGCATGACTTGCAAAATTTTTTCATCATCCAACTGGATATGAAGTAAATTGATCACTTGCGCCAGATACTGCTGCTGCAGATCGACCAGCTGACTGCGCAGCGGTTTCAGGCTGACGTCGTAGAGCAAGGTGAGTGTGCCGACCATGACTTCATCGCGAATCACCAGATCATCAATCAGGTGGCGGTTAATCATGTCGACAATGGCCTGTGAACGGCTTTCATAATGCTGCTCGACAATTTTTTGATCCATCGCCTGCAGCGTGGTTTCTGGCACGGTAATACTGATCCGTGCCAATTTTTGTTTAGGCACGATGTTGATCCTTGGGTTGATATTGGGAAGACTGTTTAATGTGAAAGCCTGCGCGTACGCTGAGAAGCTCTACCAGAAAGTGAAGCCATGGATGCATTTTTTTATTTGATGTCGGGTTGTTCATGTGCATCTCCTGTGGATATTACAAAACCAGAATTTCGTATTACTTAGGAAAATGCAGAAAGCGTGCCAATTTTTAGTTATTTGGATGAAGTGAATAAACTTATATAAAAGGGCGAAAAAAAGCCCCATAACATTGAAATGGGGCTTGTTCTAAAGCAAAAGTAAGTTTTGTATTTCACCGGTTTATTCCATTTTGATTGCTCATGTCCTTGCTATTCTTTTTATACATGAATGGTTAACCGATGTTTGTGATTATGAGTGATCAAGTGTATTGCTCTCCTCTATTTATGTTGTATATAAATAAAAGCATAAAGCGTGCCACAATATAAAATAGAGTGAAATTTAAGCAGAATGCTTTTAAAATCGATCACATACATATATAAGCCAGAATAAGGATGATTTAATTTTATTAAGTGCGGCTAAAAAATAACTAATTTTGCACCATTGGGGTTCGAATGTGCATCAAAGTGTGGCTGAACATCTTAAACTTTTTAAGCGCGGTTTTTGTTAACTCGAGCTCGTAGGTCATTAATACTTATCTTTACAGTGTCTTCAGTTTGCGCTTCTTCAGCGAGTTTCAAAAGTTCTTTGTCTTCAATCAGATCCATCAGACGTTCATACATATCCGCAGGTACGCAATAGAATGCTGGGTTGTTACGGTTTAGGATCGCAACTGCTTCACCAAAGCCGTTATTGACCACTTCCATTGGATTCTTCTTTAGGTCTGATATGCTTGCGACAAAGCGTGAATGGATAATATTGTTCATCTTAAATCATTTAATAATATGTACGTATACATTATCTTGTTCCTGAGTTGGCGTTGCCTTAATTCCAAATAAACGAGCTAGATCATCCAATAATGGAGAAATATGATTTAGATTGCTATCGTCATACTCACCATTTAGTATTTTGTCGTACACAGATAATAAGATTTCTTCTAGTTTCAAAATGTAATCAATAAACCATGTGGTTTTGAGCTTCTCATAAAGATCTGTCTCGTCAAACTTTTGATCCAATCCATGAATATGACCAAGAAAATAAGATGATGATTTTAATAAGAATGCAATTGGCATGTAGATTCCATTCATCAACTCCCCATAATGATGAGTTTCATAAAATTTATTAAATGCCTTTTCTGCATCATTAGGACAGCCTCTAAAATAAATATCTACATTTTCTTTAAGTGCTCTATAGGTTTCATATTGATCAAAATTAATCCGAGTTGATGCATATAAGCATGCTAGATATTCGTTTATACATGCCCTTTTAGTTGAGTGATGAAATCTTGAATATAAATTACGTGTATCAAAATCCTTTTCCAAAACCATATTCGAATTGAAACCGAGAAGTACATTATTAAAATGAACATGTCCTAATTCATGAACACAAATATTCAATGCATGTTCTAACCGAAACAATCTATCTTCTTCATTTATATTAAATCCATCATTATTTTTCTCATCTAAAAAAATTAATCCCCATATTTTACTAATGTCAAAAAATAATTGATGTGAAACTTTATCACTTGAAGTCATGTGGTGCATCGCAACCCCAACAACTTTGCCTGCAGTTGGTCTTAATCCATTATCTTCTAAAATTAATGGATAACTTTCCTCATCTGCAAATATAAAATTATTGGCTAATCCAGAAAAATCTGAATCTTTTTTTAAGTCAAAATATATTTGCGCAAAAAATTGGATTGCAGGTTGATAAATATCATGATTTTTATTATTTACAGTTTTTAATTGTGCTGAAAAAGACATTAATACTCCTATTTTATATTTTATTTCTTTGACTATTATAAGAAAAAACCGCCCTTAAGGACGGTCTTTTTTATTACTAACTCATCAAGCCACTGGTGCTAACGTAAACAACACCTGCCCCGTTTTTACCGTCTGCCCTTTTTCAATGGTAATTGCATCCACACGCATACGCTCAGGTGCAATAATTGGTATCTCAATCTTCATCGCTTCAATCACTGCAAGCGTTGCACCTTCTTCCACAATATCCCCCGACTGACATTCAATTTTCCAAATTGAACCCGGCATATGCGATTCCACTGCACAACCACCTTCAGGCACTTCAACACCCTCACCATCATCCACGGCATCTAGGCTTTCAGAGACATATTCTGCAAGCCCTGCTTCATGCCAACGTTTACGCTCCGCATCAAAGTTGGCTTGTTGTACCGCTTTAAAGGCAGAAATAGATTCTTGATTTTCCGTTAAGAAGTCATTGTATTCTTTGAGGTTGAGTACACCGTCTTCAATACGTAGTTTTAAACGACCTGCTTTAAAGTCCTCACGCATCTGCATCAGTTCAGCTTCAGACACTTCATAAAACTTAATTTGGTCAAAGAAGCGTAATAACCACGGCATACCTTGCTCAAAGTCAGGGTTTTTACGGTAACGTGACCACATTTGCGACGTACGACCGACAAACTGATAGCCACCCGGACCTTCCATGCCATAAACGCACATATATGCACCGCCGATACCGACAGCATTTTCAGGTGTCCACGTACGTGCAGGGTTATATTTTGTGGTGACCAAACGCTGACGCGGATCAAGTGGCGTTGCTACAGGTGCACCCAAGTACACATCACCCAAGCCCATGACCAAATAACTGGCGTTATAGACCACATCTTTCACGGCTTGTTTGTCTTTTAAGCCATTAATACGACGGATAAATTCGATATTGTCCGGACACCACGGCGCATCTGGGCGCACGGTTTGCATATAACGTTCTGTTGCAAGTTGCGTTTGTGAATCTTCCCAAGCAAGCGGTAAATACACAGTACGGGATGGCACTTGCATCTCAGTCACATCAGGCAGTTGCTCTTCCGCCACTTGAAGCATACGCAATAAATCCATCTGATCGAGTTGGGTCGAATCAAAATGGATTTGCAGCGAACGAATGCCCGGTGTCAGGTCAATAATGCCTTGAATATTTTGATCTTTGACCCATTGCACCAGCGCATGAATACGGAAACGCAGGTTTAAATCTAAAACCAGTTCGCCATATTCAACCAGCATATAGTTGTTGCCAGCAGGACGATACACCACATCAAGCGTACCATTTTGCCCTTTTAAGGTATCTAAAATGGCAGATTTCAGCGTACTGATTTCAGGATAAAATGCTTCATCAAAAGTCACCGCTTGCGTATCTTCAGCAGTTAATTGTGCATGATATTTTTCATTCAGCAATTTCGCTTGATGATAGCTGAGAGGTACAAATTTGACTTTATCGCCGGCTTTGAGCTGACCGAGTTTCCAAAGCTCAGAATTGATCACCACCGCAGGACACACGAAACCACCGAGGCTTGGGCCATCTGGACCTAAGATAATTGGCATATCCCCAGTAAAGTCGATGGCACCAATCGCATAAGCATTGTCGTGAATATTGGATGGATGCAGACCCGCTTCGCCACCGTCCTGACGAGCCCATTCTGGTTTTGGACCAATCAAACGAATTCCGGTACGGCTGGAGTTGAAGTGAATTTCAAACTCGTTGGCAAAGAAGGTATCAATATCATTTTTAGTAAAGAAATCCGGTGCACCATGTGGACCATACATCACCGCAATTTCCCAAGTATTTGAGAAGGCAGGGATTTGATCTTTGCTTAATGCTTTCACTTCATCAGATGTAAATGCCGTGATTGGAAGCATATCGCCAATCAGCAAATTACGCCCTGCATGACCACCAAACTGACCTAGAGTAAAGGTCGCTTGTGAGCCTAAA
Source organism: Acinetobacter sp. YH16052 (assembly GCF_013417155.1). Lineage (GTDB taxonomy): Bacteria > Pseudomonadota > Gammaproteobacteria > Pseudomonadales > Moraxellaceae > Acinetobacter. The sequence continues at coordinate 48,815 of NZ_VPEO01000009.1, forward strand.
TATTCAGGCACATTCAGACCGCCTTTAATCCCGATATAAGTACGGCAACCTGTGGCGATCTTGCCACATTTCAGCACCTGACCTTTACGTACATTCACGGTTTGCCACATCGGAACTTGAACGCCATCCAAAATCGATGGCATATCGCCACCTGCCAATACAATTTGGCTATCGCAATGGAATTTTAAGCTTGGGCCTTGTAGCGTACATTCCAAACCTGCGGTATTCGGTACATTGCCTAATAGTTGGTTCGCGACATTTAAAGACAGCGGATCAATCGCACCTGATGGTGGTACACCGACATCCCAATAACCCAAACGTCCTGTCACATCTTGCACGGCGGTTTGTATACCGGCTTGCAGGACTTCAATTTTTTGAGTTTTCCACTCAAAGGTATTTAAAAAACGTGTGGTTTGCGTACCGGCTTTAAAGACATTGCAGTCGATAATGTTTTGTAGATATTCAAGGTTGGTTTCAATGCCCGCCACTTGGGTTTTAGCCAATGTATCGGTCATGGCTTGGATTGCCGATTCACGGGTCTCACTTGTCACAATGATTTTGGCAATCATCGGGTCATAGAAAGATGACACGTTTGAACCTGTTTCTACCCATGTTTCATTACGGGCATTGGCATCAAATTCAACGTGAGTCAAAAGTCCAGCACTTGGTTGAAAGTTTTTGATTGGATCTTCAGCATAAAGACGCACTTGAATCGAATGACCTTGAGACTCAAGTGTTGATGTAGGTGCAACCCAATCGCGACTGCCTAAAGTCACCATCCATTCCACAAGATCGACACCAAAGACTTGTTCAGTAACGCCATGTTCCACTTGTAGACGGGTATTCACTTCCAAAAAGTAGAATTCTTGGGTGTCGGTATCCATCACAAATTCAACTGTACCTGCCGAGCGGTAATTCACCGATTGCATCAATTGAATCGCGACATTTTGAATATAGGCACGTTGTTCATCTGTAATGTGTGGCGCAGGCGTTTCCTCAATCACTTTTTGGTTACGACGTTGCACCGAACAATCACGCTCGCCCAGTGCTAGAACTAAACCGTTGCCATCACCAAAGATTTGCACTTCGATATGACGAGCATTTTGTACGAATTTTTCTAAGTAAAGGCCTGCATCTTTAAAGTTGGCTTGCGCTAAATAAGACACGGTTGCATAAGCTTCTTTCAGCTCCTCCGCATTCCACACCAAACGCATGCCAATACCACCACCACCTGCGGTACTTTTCAGCATCACAGGATAGCCAATACGCTCAGCCTCAAGCAGGGCTTCAGCTTCATCAGCCAATAATTGGCTACCTGGCAATAACGGTACATTGGCTTGAATCGCCAATTCACGTGCAGTGTGTTTCAGACCAAATGCTTTCATTTGCTCGGCATTTGGGCCCAAGAACACAATGCCTTGTGCTTCACAAAGATTACAGAATTCGGCATTTTCAGAGAGGAAGCCATAACCTGGGTGAATCGCTTGAGCACCGGTTTGTTTCGCCACTTCTAAGATTTTATCGACATTGAGATAGCTTTGGCTTGCAGGTGCATCACCAATAAAGACCGCTTCATCAGCTAAAGTCACATGCAAGGAATCACGATCTGCTTCCGAATACACCGCAACCGATTGGATGCCTAATTTTTTAAGGGTACGGATGACACGACAAGCAATTGCACCACGGTTGGCGATGAGAACTTTATTAAACCCATATTTTAAAGTCATAGTCTTATACCTCGCCTTCACGGACAATCAGTTGAATTTTTGTTGGGTTATAGGCATTACATGGGTTATTCAGTTGTGGGCAGTTGGAGATGAGTACGATCAAATCCATCTCGGCTTTAATTTCCACATATTTGCCCGGTGCAGAAATCCCATCATCAAATTTCAGGTGACCATCTGAAGTTACAGGTACATTCATAAAAAAATTAATATTTGGACCGATATGGCGCACATTCAGACCATGCTTTTTCGCAATCGGATGTTGTGACAATGCAATCATGAAATTGTTACGGCAACTGTGCATTGGATATTTATCATGCGCATAACGAACCGTGTTACTTTCACATGAACATGCACCGCCTAAAGTATCGTGGCGACCGCAGTTGTCATCGTTAATAATGGCGATTTTATTGCCAAAATTGGTATAAAGCGTTGTACCTTTCTCTAAATAAATTTGACGATTCATCGCCAAAGTATCGGTTGCGCTATAACGCTCTTCAGGGTTAGAAGCAGAAATAAATAAGGTATCTACCGCTTGGTTGCCTTCAAGGTCGACAATACGGAAGTACTGACCTTTTTTGACTTCACACATCCACGCTTCACCGGCAGGACAAACTTCGCTGAGTACTGATTTTTCTAGGTTTACGAGTGCAGTCATGATCATTCCCCTTAAGCAGTTAAAGCGTAGTAGCGGTTATTATTTTGGAATGCACGCTGATTTTGCGGGCATGAATCACGGCAGACATCTGTCTCGCCTAAAGGAAGTGCTTTAAAGAGTGATAGTTGAATATCAGCTGGTGCATATTCAGATGAGTTATCTAAGGCATGTGGTGCGCTGGATAAAAACACCAAACAATCCATTTCAAAACGCAGTTCAATCACTTGATCGGTATTATCCGATGCCACATAAGACAAGTTGCCATTGTCATCAGGTTGAACTTTAGAAAATAGGTTTAAGGTGCTGCTGAGGTCGGTTGCAGATAAACCAAATTTGGTCATCTCAAGTAATAAGCTGTCTTTGCCGTTGCGGTACATCTCGTTACGGGCATCTTGAAACGTTTTTGAACCAAATTGTTTTTCGATTTGTTGTACGGTGCTCGGTGCACAAAAAGCATCATTCCAACCGTGATCATCTTTCACAATCGAGATCATGGCACGACCCAAATCAGAGGCTAAAATGTGCCCTATACTTAGAAATGCGGTATGTTGCCCTTTTAAACTGTCTGGCATGTTATAGCGTTCAAGTTTATCTTCACTGTTGACGCAGTACAGTGCGACATTGGCATTTTTGCCTAAAGATTTCAGTTGTAAGACTGCGCCGCGCTGAATGCGTGCAGACCAGTGATGTCCACCCGGTAAACGTTCAGTCCATAGGACCTGATCTTCGTGATAAGTTATTGTGCTCATATGCATCTACCCTAATCTTTGACGGTTTACCTCCCGGGCTTTTATCCCTCCGTGTAGCGATCAGTGTTTCCTTTCGCCGTGAACTCTCGGTCTCAGACATACATGAATGTTCATGTATCGGAACCCTAGATCACTTTATGATGAGTTTGATAGATGCAAAGGCTGTGCCAATTTAGTAATACTGTTTTTATGTTTCGTAATACTATTATTAGGATTTGACTGATCAATTCAGGTGCAAGACTCTGTAAAAAGCATCAAGATGTACCAAAATAAAAAATCCCAGCTAAGACTGGGATTGTAAAATCTAAAGATGAGAACTCAATCAAACTATTTAAGCTGTAGAGTTATTTACTTAAAATTTCATGCAGCATATTACGTAGCCATTGATGGCTGGTTTTATGATGACAGGACATATGCCAATACTGCTTTACGGAATAGGTCGGGAACGCAATTGGCGCATTAAAGATCTTGAGATTGCCACGTGATAACAGGACTTCACTCAAATAATAAGGCACGGTCGCAATCGCATCGGTTTCCTGCACTACCAGTCCGACTCCCAGATAACTTGGCAGACGCATTAGAATGTCACGCTTAAGTTCCAGATTCAGCAATTCATTTTCAATATGGTAATGCCCCATCCCGGCATCAATATCGATATGCGTTTCACGTAAATACTCTTCGGTAGTGATGCTGTCACCCGTGAGCCGCGGATGATCTTTCGCCGCGATCACTACATAATATTGCTCAAACAGTTTCTGCTGATAAAAGCCATTCTCCAGATTTGGCAAGAAGCCCAAAGCCAGATCAATCTCGCCATTGGCCATTTGATAGCTGGTTTCTGACGTAATCGGACGCACATTCAGACGGATATGTGACGCATGCTGCTTCAGATACTGTGAAATTTTTGGCAACAGTACCAGATGCGATACATCAGTCATTGCCAGTGTAAAGCGCTGCTGTGAAGTGACCTGATCAAAATTGATAGTAAAGTTATTAATGGCTTCAACTTTGCTCAGTGCTTCGCTGACCAAGGGAAAGAGCTGTTTGGACAGGTCTGTCGGCAGCATTTCATTGCCAATACGTAAAAATAAAGGATCACCATAATGCTGGCGAATTTTATTCAGCAGATTGCTCACCGCAGGCTGGCTCATATCTAAATGATCGGCTGCCTGAGATACGTTTTTAAATTTATAGACATAATAAAAAATACTGAGCAATTTACAGTCAAGTTCAAACACAGAAATACATTTCCTTTAACTTTCTCCTCATTCGGACAGGTCTTTCATCCGCATAAGTTCATTTATGGTCAGATTAAAATATAACACTTTGCCACTATTTTCAGGATTAAACTCGCTGTAATTTTCCATAAAAAATACTTTTACCAGATGAATAAATTCATTAAAAAGTATTCCAGTGCAAAATTTACAACCAGTTTGCTCAGGTCAGTTAAACATTTAAATCGTATGCGATATACTCAGCCCCACCGAATAAATGGTAAAAATACAGAGAAATCTTATATGTTTCAGGATAAAAAGCTGGTCTGTTTTGATCTAGATGGTACGTTGATTGATTCTGTAGGCATCTGGAATCAGGTAGATGCAGCCCTGATTGATGAGCTCTCCAACAGAAAAGTCGATTTACATGAGATTCAGATTCAGCAACAGCGCGATCTTCAACTTACCGCCTTGAGACATAGGTCAGATCCTTATCTGGAATATTGTGGATTTTTAAAAGAACAATACGGTTTTGAACCAGCTAAAGAAGAAGTAAAAAATCGTCGTTATAGTATTTCCCGACATTTTCTGGATGATATCGTCGAGTTAAAACCTCAGGCAGACCTCCTGATTCAGGCTTTAAAACAGCAACAGATATCACTGGCTTTGACCACCACCACCAGTTTATTCAATGTACAGCGCTATCAGGATAACAATCGAAATATTAACTCTAAAATCAGCTTTGATGAGGACTTTTCCTTGATTCTCACCCGTGAAAATGTCCAGAACATTAAGCCGCATCCCGAAGTTTATCTGAATGTTTTGCAAGCCTTTAACCTTCGACCTGAGGAATGTCTAATTATTGAAGACTCTCTAGTCGGTGTAGAAGCAGCAAATCATGCGGGCATCGAGGTAGTGGGAATTTATGACCAGCACTCCGCTCATGAAATAGATTTGATCAAAGCCAAAGCAAATTATTATGTCGAAAATTTTGCTGAATTATTAAGTTCATTCAATAACAACATCCACTAAAAAAGATGCCATGAAGCATCCTTGTTCATGACATCTTGAATACTATTTGTGGCTTAAAAATCTTGCTGACTATTTGGCTTTTTTATAGATTGAGCCTGAACCAACAAGATTTCCGGTTTTCTCATCGATTGCAAAATCGACCATACCTGCACCTGCGTTCAACTGAAGCATGCCATTTTCGTTCACTGCAGCGGGCATTGGATTCTTTTTCTCGGTTTTACCGGTTTCCTTATCTTTGATCGTATTGGTAATCAGATAATTTTCACCATTTTTTGAAATAACCAGAATATTTTCAAGTTTTGGATTTTCCACGGTGTTTTTCCAGTTGCCCTGATAATCTGGTGCGGGTGCTTCAGTGGTGTTACAAGCAGTTAAAAGTACTAATAATGGAATTGCTGAAAAATATTTAAGATGTTTCAAAACTGAGACCTTAAGTGTAACGACGCGGCCATTATAGAGAGAAGCCCTTAGGGCTGAAGCAGGTTGTTGTAAGCAAAGCGTTTCAGCAGTACTGGATCTGTTTTGCTTTCGTCATTTTTTGAAATCTGTATCCATATTTTATTCATAAACAGGAGGATTTTAATGATATTGAATCTGATAAAGGTCAAAAAAAATTCCTCAATAGACCATCCAAATCTATTGAGGAGTACCAAAATGGTGAATAAGTAAAGCTTAAAAATTATGACAATAGTTTCGCTTTAAAGTAGTTGAATACAGATTTGGCAGCATGGGTTTTTTCAACCACCTGCTCAGTCCAGTGATTCGGTAGAGAACATTTAGCCAGACCTACCCACACTGTAGAAAACTGTTTCATGAAGCTGGCTTCGTTATAGTGAATACCATATTCTGCACAGAGCGCTTTGATTTTTGGCGCAACCTGCGCATAGCGATTGGCGGGCATGTCCGGGAATAGATGATGCTCAATCTGATGACTCAAATTACCACTCAAGATATGTAGCCAAGTTGTTCCACTAAAATTGCTCGAACCGCGAATCTGGCGTAAATACCACTCGGCACGGGTTTCATTGTCGGTATTGTCCATTTCAAAGGTTTCAGCATCTTCAGTGAAATGACCGTTAAAAATGACGGCAGAAGCCCATAGACTGCGAATCACATTGGCCACCGCATTTCCGGTAAATACCGGAATGGCATTTGGCCCGGCAATGATCGGGAAAAATACATAATCTTTTAACACCTGACGGCGCATTTTTTGGCGCAAAGGTGCTGCTTCTTCCCAGACTTCTTTCCAGGTCTTTGTTTCATAAGCAATCACATCTTCCAGATGCAGGCGTTGCAAGCCAACATACCATTCGAAAAATACCATTAACTGAATGCCCAGTGGAATATTAAACAGAAAGCGTGGTTCCCACTTTTGCGATTCACTGACCCGAATCAGACCATAACCGACATCATGATCCATTCCGACGATATTGGTATAGGTATGATGAATATAGTTGTGCGTATATTTCCAGTCATCGCCGGTTGAAATCGTATCCCAATCATAGGTCGCACCGTTCAGACTCGGATCGTTCATCCAGTCGAACTGGCCATGCATGACATTGTGACCGAGTTCCATATTTTCCACGATTTTGGAAAGACCGAGCAGACCTGTCCCCGCCAGCCATACCGGTGGCAACCAACCGGCAAACATCAGCATGCCACGTGAGGCAATTTCGCTATAGCGGACAAAGTTTCGAATTTTATAAATATATTCGGCGTCTTTTTCCCCCAGATCATGCATGACCTCGCGGCGGATTGCATCGACCTTGGCACCGAATTTCTCAATCTGTTCCGGACTGAGAAATTGGCTTTTGCTATGTCGTTTAAAATCAATTTGCATATTCATAGGAGCACCTTCTTATAGTTTAATTAATGGCTTATCAATAGTTTATAAATTAATCACCACAGGACTCACTGCCTGAGAAATGCACAGTTTGATCTGGGTATTATTGCCATGATCAATTTCACCGGTCAGGACATTCCGTACCGAACCACTGACCTTGGTACAGGAACAGGTATTGCAGATGCCCATCCGGCAGCCATGCGCTGGTCGCAAACCAGATTTTTCAGCACTTTCCAGTAAATTGGACTGCGCTTGAAACTCTCGCTGCGATCTTAAAAACTGTACCGGCTGTGCTTTAATTTTTTCATCGACCACAATCTGGAAATATTCCGAATGAAAATTGGATTTCAATTCCAGTTTATCAACGATTTTCAGTGCAGCCTTCATCATCCCGGCTGAGCCACAGGCGTAAATTTTTCGTTCTGCAAAGTCTGGCACCAGCTTTTGCAATAAGCTCTGCGTCAGATGCTGCTGGTGTTCCACGGTATTGAAATGGTGATATTTCAATTTTGGATGCATGAGAGCCAAGGTTTTCAGTTCAGCATGAAAGGCATCATCTCGAGTGAAATAAATCAGGTCGATCTGTTCCAGAGACTGGATCACTGCTTTTTGCAGCAAGGAATAAATGGCCGTAATCCCACTGCCTGAAGCCAGGAATAAAATCGGCTGCGTGGATTTTTGCAATGTGAACTCGCCTTGCGGCTGTGATATTTCGATCACGGCACCAATTTGCATCAGGCTTAAGGCACGTGACACTTTGCCCTGCTGTTTAACCGCAATGATCAGATCACCATTTTTCAATACCGTCACCACAGAATAATGTCGCTGATGACGTACGCCATCCAGTCCGACAGTCACTGCAATATTCTGGCCGGCCTGAAATGACTTGGCTTTAAAATTATGATTTGGACGTAAGTGAATCTTGAAAAAGTCAGGGCTGATGGCTTGAATGCCCATAACGGCAGCCTTAACTTTTTTGATTGCCCAGGTTGGATGGATTTTTTCACCAATAAAATCAATGAAATCTTGCCGGATCCAATGCGGCTGATAGGTTGGCATGCTTGTCATTTTTATCCCCTTATCCGCAGACAGTTTCATTAATATACAACTGTCTAATTATTATATTGCTCAGGATAAAGAATTCTCACATTCAGACCATGTCAATACAGGTCAAATTATGTGCCTAAGCCATATAATATGACTTTTTGTCGGACAATATCGTCTAAAAGTAGCGATCAAGACTATATGGATTAAGAAAAAGCATTTTTAAACTGATAACGCTGCTTAGCCTGGACATAAAAAAACTGACCTCTCATTAGAGATCAGTTTTTTGACTTCATGTTGGGATTTAAAGATTAAATGGCGCTTTAACCTGCTACTTGCTCCAGAAGAATAGCACCATATAATTCACGCAGATCTTTTTTCAGCATTTTACCAGTACCACTGAGTGGGATCGCACCAACAAATACGACTCGGTCTGGAATCTGCCATTTGGCTACCTTGTCCGCATAATATTCCAGCAGATCAGTTTCACTTAGCTGGCTGCCCGGCTTTTTAATGGCAATCAATACCGGGCGCTCATCCCATTTAGGATGCTGGGCGGCAATCACGGCAGCCATCGCAATTTCCGGATGTCCCATGGCAATATTTTCCAGCTCCACCGATGAAATCCATTCTCCACCAGACTTGATTAGATCTTTAGAACGATCACTGAGTTTCATAAAGCCATCCTGATCCAGCGTAGCAATATCGCCGGTATCAAACCAGCCGTCAGCAGTCAGTGCAGACTCTTCTTTGCCGAAATAATGGCTGATGACCCAATGCCCTTTCACTTGTAAATTTCCTGTGGTCTGTCCATCACGTTCAATTTCATGCATCCCTTTTTCTGCATCAGTCAAACGTAGGTCAACCCCGAATGGTGGACGACCTTGGGATAGACGAATCTGTAATTTTTCTTCATCAGACAGATGCAAATGTTTGGTCTTGAGCTGATTCGCTGTACCCAATGGACTGATTTCCGTCATGCCCCAGGCATGGATCGTTTCACAATTAAACTGTTCTTTGAACGCTCTTAGCATCGCCGGTGGGCATGCCGATCCACCCACTACATTTCGTTTTAGGCTTTCCAATTTGGAACCTGACTGGTTTGCGGCGGCAATCAACCCCTGCCAGATGGTTGGTACACCAAGTGCTACCGAAACCTGATAAGTATCAATCAGGTTGACTAGATTGGCACCATCCAGACCCGGTCCAGGAAGAACCAAAGTGCATCCGACCATTGCAGCGGCATACGGAGTGCCCCACGCATTTACATGGAACATCGGCACCACAGGCAACATAATGTCGGCAGCCGAGACATTTAAGGAGTCAGGTAAAATGATGGCATAGCTATGTAATACCGTAGATCGATGGCTAAATAGCACACCTTTGGGATTTCCCGTGGTTCCTGATGTATAACACAGAGAGCTTGCCGAGTTTTCATCAAGTGTTGGCCACTCAAATTCTGCATTTTGGCCGGCAATCAGATCATCATAAAATTGTACTTCTGGAATCGCTTCTCTAACTGCCGGATCAGCTGCATCCAGACAGATAAAATGCTCGACCGAGGTCAACAGCGCTTTCACGGCTTTAATTAAAGGGACAAATGTTTTATCGAACAGCACCACGCGATCCGCAGCATCATTAATAATAAAAATGAGCTGTTCCGGAAATAAGCGCGGGTTAATCGTATGACAGACCAGGCCGCTGCCAGAAATGGCATACCAAGACTCTAAATGGCGATGATTATTCCAGGCAATGGTCGCGACCCGATCTCCCTGCGCCAAGCCGAGTTGTTGTAATGCATTGGCAAAACATTTCGAGTTTTGATGAATTTCTCCCCAATTGGTCACTGTAATACTGGTATCGGTATTTTTGGAAATTACCTCGGTATCGGCATGATAGCGTCCTGCATGTTCAATCATGCTGCTGATCAGTAAAGGCTGAAACATCATATTTCCGAGCATTCTCCACTCCTTTGTGCTTGTTATTGGTCCGTATTTGCGTATCGTTTTTATAGTTGCATGATGGCTCGGTCTGAAACCGTAACTTACTTTTTATCATCATGTGGATTGAATTTAGCAAGGAAATCTAACTTTGTAAGTATCGAATTGTGACAAATTAAGCCAAGTGACTGAGGCGTATAAAAATGGGAATATGATTTATGTAGAGATAAAATTTCCACAGAAAATTTGAGACCTGATTTTCACTTTAATTGTCTTGCATCAAGATTCAAGCTTAAAAATAGAATGTCAATAATCCTATTCCTCCCTTTTGTTATATTAAGCATCCTAAAATATGCTATAAATCAAAATAATTAGAACAGTTTTAGTTCAAGAAAGTATATGTATAAGTCTGAAAAACTGGCACAAAATATTCGTCAGATGATTGAAAATGGCGTATGGAAGGCACATGAAAAATTGCCCTCACTTCGCGAACAGACCCAATTATCTGGTTATAGCCTGATGACGGTACTCAATGCTTATCAAGAACTTGAAGCGCAAGGACTGGTCTATGCCAAAGATAAATCAGGCTACTACGTTGCAGAACACACTCAAGCACTACTCAATAGCAAACAGTTCGTACAGATTGGTTTAAATCCTAAAATTCAAATCAACTCGGTGGTATTTAATTATTTAAAATCGACTCAGTCAGCCGAAATTGTGCCTTTTGGTTCTGCCTTTCCCAATGCAGAGCTGTTATATAACGCCAAATTTATGCAGATTCTGGCACAGAAGGCCAAAAGAAAAAGCAGTTACAACAATCAGAATCATATGCCGCCCGGCAATCAGGACTTGCGGCAACTGATTGCCAACCGTTATCAATTGCAAGGCGTTAACTGCAATCAGGATGACATTGTCATTACATCTGGTGCATTAGAAGCACTGAATCTGTCTTTACAGGCCTTAACTCAACCCGGTGATTTTATTCTGTTGCAGAAAACCATATTTTATGGCGCTTGGCAGGCAGCCGAGCGTTTGGGATTACAGGTGATTACGATTCCGGAACATCCACAGTTTGGCTTCGATCTCGAATCATTTGAACAGGCTTTAAAACAGTATCCGATCAAGGTGTGCTGGCTGATGCTGAATGTCCATAATCCGATTGGTTTTACCGTCAGTTCTGAAATCAAACAGAGAATTGCGGAACTCTTGTATGAATATCAGGTGTATTTAATCGAAGATGATGTTTATCAGGAATTAAATTATGGTTCATCCAAACCGCTACCCGTTAAATATTTTGATCAGCATCAGATGGTGCTGCACTGTTCTTCTTTTTCCAAAACTCTGGGGATGGGTGCACGCGTCGGCTGGGTGTATGCCGGCCCATTTTCCGATGCCATTCAGCACTTACAGCTCATGAGTACTTTAACGGTCAGTCCCTTACTGCAAAATGCGCTGGTCGAATTTATTTCACATCATTATTATGAAAAACATTTGCGGCATTTAAGGCAGCATCTGGGAAAATATAAAAAGAAATTTTATCAGGAACTCAAAGCACGTTTGGGAAGCATCTGTGAAATTTATTATTATTCCAGTGGTTATTTTCTCTGGATTGAATTACCTAAAGAAGTTGATGCCCAGCAGCTCTATGAACAATTGCTTCAACAACATATTTCAGTTGCCCCTGCACTGCTGTTTAAGCCTGAGCCTACCAGCCAACATTATATTCGGCTGAATTGTTCGTTTGAATGGGCAGTCAAGATTGAAAATGCAGTCAATCTGCTGACAGAAACCATTCTTCAAAATAGCAAAAGCGCGGATTAATTCATCCACGCTTCTGTTACAGATCAGACTTTCCTATGAAAAGAGTCTTAGAAGTTGTAAATAGCAACCGCATTAATACGGTTGTCTTCACCCTTAGTGCTGCCATTCGTGGCTGCACCTAATGCCTCACGTTCACCATAGACATATTCTAGACCGAAACTTAAAGGCTTGGTTGGACTATAGAAAACGTTCGCCCAAGCTTGCCATAAGTCTTTATTAGCCTTGGTCGCATTAGATTGTGTCGCATCCGCAGGAGTTGAGGCGATTAGTGCATTGACATAGTCTTGATCATTACTAAAATTCATATAGCCATAACCCAATGTACCGCGCAATTTGTCATTAAACTGCTGGGTTAGGCCTACCGAAATTGAATCAAATTCACTTTGTAATAAATCGCCATTTGCAGTGGTAATTACACCCGTATTTGCATAAGACACAAAGCTGCTATCGCCTTTAACATGGTAATAATCAGCTTTGAGCGTTGTACCCGGTACAACATCATACTTGGCACCTAAACCTACACCCCATGCCATTTTTTCATCTTCATTGACACGCTTTTCATTCCCCATCGCACGGGCACTGACTGTAAGATTATCAGCAAATTTATGATTTAAACGTGCTGTTAAAGCAGGTAGGCGCTGTTTAATACCAGTAATGGTTGCATCTTTTGGATCTTCTACTGCAAATACCAGATTGGTTTCAGGACTGATGGTGCTGGTATAACGAACTTGTGGAGTCCGTTTAATTGAACCGCCAGCATAAACCAATGCATCTACAGTTTCCGGAATATAATCTGGCACTGCAAAGTTCGACCAGGTTTGACCGATCAACCAGTTGGCATAGCTGATATAAGCATGACGGATACGCAAGTTATCAAAGCTTGCGCCGCCCAGAAAATCCACTTCAACTTTACCGCTTAAAGCTTTATCTCCAGCACCGACTGGTGCTTTAAAATCCATGCCTAAACGGGTTGCAGCCAGAGTAGATTTAAATTCATCACTACGCTCACCGACACCTTCTAAAGGTACCGCATTAATCTGGTTATACATACGTGCTGCTGAACCACCTTCAGCCTGATAAGAGGCATCGGCACGAATATTTCCATAAAGATTAAATTCGGCACCACTGGCAATTTTCATTACTGGTTTGCTTGCTGGAGCAGGTGTTGCTGCAACATGTGCAGTGACCACGGCCGTCTGTCGTTGCTGTTGCTCAACCAGTGCGCGTAAGGCCTGAACTTCCTGGCGCAGTTGTTCAATTTCCTGCTGATTCGACTGAGCTGAAGTTTGTGCTTGAGTCGATAAGCTGATGCCCCCTAAACTCATTGCCATCATGCTCATCAGAACTGTGCGTTTGAATGTGATTGTTGGTTGATTAAATAATTGTGTCGTGTTCATCCTAAACTCGCTTTTTATTATGCGTTTCGATTCTAGCAACAGATCACCACCCGTTACGATGGCGATCTATATCATTGGGAATATTATCTTTATTGATTGAAATCTAACTTAATGTGTCGCTTCTTTTGCCAATGAATTCGGCTTCACATCAGGTGTTGCAAGGGCTTGGCCATCTACGGAAGTTTTTAAGTTCACCAGGAAAATTGCCAGCGCAGCGATTACACCAGGAATCGCAATTGCAAAGAAGTTCATTTGATGCGGTAAATTCATGGTTAATAAAGCACCAGTGAGTACCGGCCCAACAATTGCACCAATACGTCCAATACCTGATGCCCAGCCCATACCGGTAGAACGTACCGTCGACGGATAATACTGCGCCACAAAGGTATAGAGCAGAATTTGTGAGCCAATCGTTGCAGCGCCTGCTACAGCAATCAAGGTATACAACACGAATTGCGGACTATTAAAGCCAAGCAGAATCAATGCAATGGCACCGCATAAGAACATGATAGTCAGCACTTTTTTGATATGGAATTTATCTGCGAGATATCCACCACCAATGGCACCCACCATTCCACCAATATTCAGGGCGAACAGGAAGATCATACTTGCACCCAGCGAGTAACCTGCCTGAATCATCAGTTTTGGCAACCAGCTACCCAAGGCGTAGACCATCAACAGGCACATAAAGAATGCCAGCCAGAACATAAAGGTACTGAAGCTACGGCCTTGTTGAAAGAGTGCTTTTAATGGTGCCTCATCCCCTTTTTGTACTTCATTCAGTACAAACTGGGTATCACTGGTGATGACCTGTGTCGGAGAAATTTTCTGAATAATAATGTGTGCTTGAGCCGTCTGTTGTTTGTTGGTCAGGTACATCAGGGATTCTGGCAGATATTTCCAAAGAATCGGCAAGATGAGCAATGGAATACCCGCAAGCAGGAACATGATTTTCCAGCCAAATTGTGGCACCAACCATGCACCTAATAGCGCAGAAGTCATCCCGCCAATGGCATAACCACTAAACATCAGGGCAACCAGCGTGCTGCGGATGCGCTTAGGCGCATATTCGGTCATCAATGCTACGACGTTAGGCATGACACCGCCAATTCCAAGGCCAGCCAAGAAACGTAAAATTCCGAATTCGACTGGTGATGTGGCAAAGGCACCGATAAAGGTAAACCCACTAAAAATAGCCACACAGATCATGATGGTTTTTTTACGGCCGAGTTTATCGGACAAGGTTCCGAAACTCATGGCACCGAACATCATCCCGAATAAGGCTGTACTGGCCAGCATTCCCGCTTGTACCGCACTTAGCGACCATTCCTGCATCAGTAGTGGCAATGCCACGCCATAGATGACCAGGTCATAACCATCAAAGATAATGATCAGCAAACACCAGATCAAAACACCCCAGTGAAAGGGTGTGAATTTCGCTTCATCAATCAGCGTATTTATATTCACTTTATTTGTAGACATCTCCACCTCCTAATTGTGAAGTTCAACTTATGCTGCTCACAATGCAGAAAATAGGAAAAAATGTCTAAAACTGAATAAGCATGGCTTTATACCTATAAGGTCTGGGTCAAATTAAACTATTCAATTAATTAATAAATATATTATTTAATTATAATACTCCTGAAAACAGTTCTTTTTTATCTCACCCTCAGGTGTTTTATTACTCTCTCTTTTACACGCTTTTAAGCAGTTAAAACACCGCACGATCATATTTAATCGCTTCAAGATCATAGACCTGATAGACCGCATCAAACAGATAACGAATATATTCACTTTCATCCATATTACGAATAGCCATAAAAACCGGACTGACCGCAAATTCATCTAATAAAGGGATAAAGTTTAAATGAGCTAGACGAATATTCTGGGCACTTTCTGGCACGATACAAACACCCTCTCCAGCAGCCACAAAGCCAAGTGCCAGTTGCAATTCACTGACTGCACGGATATTTTTCGGTTCCAGTCCATACTCGGAAAATATACCGCGTACCTGGGTAGAAAAATTAGCCTTACCATTATTCGGGTATAAAAAGAGTGGCTGATCCACCAGTTCAGCCAAGTTCACGCCATCTCGTTGCGAAAGAAAATGGCTGGAATGTGCCGCGACCATCAGCCGTTCTTCACGCAGCAACACCCGTTTCACTGCCGGATCTGAAATCCTTAAGCGTCCAAAACCGACATCAATCCGCCCTTCTTTAAGTGCCTGAATCTGCTCTGAAGTATTCATTTCAACCATCTCAATTTTGAGCTGGGGATGTTGCTGCTTAAATAGAAACACAATACGCGACAGCAAGCCGAACAATAAAGAGCCGACAAAACCAATGCTAATGGTGCGATCCGCGATACCAATCCGCTTGGTCATCGATTTGATTTCTTCCGCATTAGACAAAAGTTTAACCGCATGCTGATAGAAGAATTGCCCCGCTTCTGTGGTCTTAAGCGGTCGGCTACCTCTTTCAAAGAGCTGAATATCCAGTTCCTGTTCCAGATTTTGTATTTGTCTGCTTAAAGGTGGTTGAGCAATAAACAGTTTTTCTGCCGCCTTGGTAAAACTTTGTTCTTCGACGACTGCGACAAAGTAACGCAAATGCCTGAGTTCCATATTCCTGCATACCTTTAAAGTATAAAAAAATGCTAAATCGATCTTAGACCAATCAAAATTATTCTTTTAAGGTATATCAAGTCAAAACATTAAAGCAAGAATGTGAAGCGTAATTATGTATAAGTCAGTTGAAACCTTGCTGGTAGAAATTCCAACCATTCGCCCTCACAAGATGGCAGTGGCGACGATGCAAACCCAGACCCTGGTATTGGTCAAAATCACCACTGAAGATGGTTACATCGGTTGGGGTGAAGCAACAACTATCGGTGGCTTAGGTTATGGTGATGAAAGCCCGGAAAGCGTAAAAGTTAATATTGAAACTTATTTTGCGCCTCTTTTAAAAACATTATCCGGTTTAAATGTTGCACAGACATTACAAGCAATCAAAAAGAATATTAATGGTAACCGTTTTGCTAAATGTGCGATTCAGACTGCACTTTTAGACATTCAGGCACAACGTTTAGGTTTGCCATTAAGCGAAGTCCTCGGTGGCCGCTTACGTGACAGTATTCCAGTTCTTTGGGTATTGGCTTCTGGCAATACCGAAAAAGATATTGCAGAAGCAGAGAAAATGGTTGCGGCAAAACGTCACAACATTTTCAAACTCAAAATCGGTTCGCGTCCGGTAGAAGAAGATGTCGAACATGTTCTGGCAATTAAGAAAGCCTTAGGTAAAGACGTTTCGATCCGTGTCGATGTGAACCGTGCCTGGTCAGAACTGGAAGCGATTAAAGGCATTCAGTTATTGCAAGATGGCGGTGTTGATCTGATCGAACAGCCATGTGCGATTGATAACCTGGATGCCATGCGCCGTCTGACCCGACGTTTTGATGTTGCCATCATGGCAGACGAATCGTTAATGGGCCCGCACTCAGCGTATGAGATTGCCAAACAAAACGGTTCATCTGTTTTTGCAGTCAAAGTTGCCCAGTCGGGTGGCCTGATTGAAGGCTGTGAAGTAGGCAAGATTGCCAAACTTGCAGGTATTGACCTGTATGGCGGCACCATGCTTGAAGGCCCGGTGGGCACGATTGCTTCGGCACATGTGTTCTCTACTTTTGAAAGTCTGGCGTTCGGTACCGAGCTGTTTGGTCCTTTACTGCTGACTGAAGATATTTTGAAAACCCCGCTCAACTATCAAAACTTTGAACTTGAGATTCCGAAAGGACCAGGTCTGGGGATTGAGTTGGATGAAAACAAGATTGACAACTTGCGTCGTCAGTAATTAGGAGAAACCCATGCTTTTCCACGTACGTATGGATGTAAACATTCCACGTGATCTGCCAGTTGAACAGGCAAACGAAATTAAGGCTGTTGAAAAGGCCTATTCACAGGAATTGCAGCGTCAAGGCAAATGGCGTCATATCTGGCGCATCACGGGCCAGTACTCAAACATCAGTATTTTTGATGTTGAAAGCAATGAAGAGTTGCACAACCTGTTACAGGGCTTGCCACTCTATCCTTATATGAATATTGAAGTAATGGCGTTAAATCGCCACCCATCTTCAGTTCGAGATGACGACAGTTGATTAAATGAGCGGATTGGGAGTCACCGGATTCCCCTTCCAAATCGAAAACAGAGGGTACCTCAACAAGGATTGTGGCCAGCCAGATTTAGCCAGCCAATGAAAGCTAAAAAAGTGCGCCACTAAAAGATGAAAGACATACTTTAGGAGCAATAGTATGAATCGCCAAGAAATTGATGCATTAGTTAAGCAAATGAACGTTGATACAGCGACAGGTCCTGTAGATGAACGTGTACAACAAGTTGTTGTGCGTTTATTGGGTGACCTTTTCCAGGCTATCGAAGATCTTGATATTTCTCAGTCAGAACTGTGGAAAGGTCTGGAATACTTTACTGATGCCGGTCAAGCGAACGAATTAGGTTTATTGGCTGCAGGTTTGGGTCTGGAACACTACCTAGACTTACGTGCTGATGAAGCAGATGCTAAAGCAGGCATTACTGGCGGTACGCCACGTACGATTGAAGGTCCACTTTATGTCGCTGGTGCACCTGAAACAGTAAGCTTTGCGCGTATGGACGATGGTTCTGAAGAAGGTAAAATCCCGACGCTAATCATTGAAGGTACAGTGACGGATACTGACGGCAATCGTGTTGAAGGTGCCAAAGTTGAAATCTGGCATGCCAATAGCCTGGGCAACTACTCATTCTTTGACAAGTCACAGTCTGACTTTAACTTGCGTCGCAGCATCATTACCGCTGCCGATGGTCAATATACTGCATTGACGACAATGCCAGTAGGTTATGGCTGCCCTCCAGAAGGTACAACTCAGTTTGTACTGGACAAGTTAGGCCGTCATGGTAACCGTCCATCGCACGTACATTACTTCGTATCTGCACCGGGTCACCGCAAGCTGACTACTCAATTCAACATTGAAGGCGACCAATACCTGTGGGATGACTTTGCATTCGCTACCCGTGAAGGTCTGGTAGCAACTGCGGTTGACGTGACTGATGAAGCTGAAATTGCAAAACGTGGTCTGAACAGCCCTTTCAAACACATTCAATTTGATATTGAACTTGTGAAAGAGAAACAAGACGCACCTTCTACTGAAGTTGATCGTCGCCGCGCTAGCGCTTAATACAATTAAAGAGGCGGGATATATTTCTAGATATATCCCGCTGACTTCCCCCAGGAAAGTCGGAGAAAGGACATGCCTCGTATTCCCGTAATTAACACCAGCCATTTAGACCGCATTGACGAACTACTGGTGGATGATTTTGAATCTGGTGAATTTAAACTACACCGTTCAGTATTTACAGACCAGGCCCTGTTTGACCTTGAGATGAAATACATCTTTGAAGGCAATTGGGTTTATCTGGCACATGAAAGCCAGATTCCAAACAATAACGACTTCTATACTACTTATATTGGTCGTCAGCCGATCATCATTGCACGTAACCGTCAAGGTGAACTGAATGCCATGATCAATGCCTGTTCGCATCGCGGTGCTCAATTGTGTCGTAACAAGAAAGGCAATAAAGCAACTTATACTTGCCCATTCCATGGCTGGACGTTCAATAACTCAGGCAAGCTGTTAAAGGTGAAAGATCCGGCTGAAGCGGGTTATTCAGACTGCTTTAACAAAGACGGTTCACATGACCTGAAAAAGGTTGCGCGTTTTGAAAGCTATAAAGGTTTCCTGTTCGGCAGCTTGAATCCGGATGTCCCTGCTCTGGAAGAATACCTGGGTGAAGCGACCAAAATAATTGACATGATCGTGGATCAGTCTGAGCAAGGTCTGGAAGTTTTACGTGGTTCTTCGACTTATACCTATGAAGGTAACTGGAAGTTGACTGCTGAAAACGGTGCTGATGGTTATCACGTGTCTGCTGTACACTGGAACTATGCTGCAACGACTCAGCAACGTAAAGAAAAAGAAGCTGGCGACAACATCCGTGCCATGAGCGCAGGTGCATGGGGCAAACAAGGTGGTGGTTCTTACGGCTTTGAACACGGTCACATGCTGCTTTGGACTCAATGGGCCAATCCGGAAGACCGTCCTAACTTTGCCAAGAAAGATGAATACACTGCGCAATATGGCGAAGCTATGGCGAAGTGGATGATCGAACGTTCACGTAACCTGTGTATCTATCCAAACGTTTACTTCATGGATCAGTTCGGTTCACAAATCCGTGTGCTGCGCCCGATTTCTGTCGATAAGACTGAAGTGACGATCTACTGTATCGCGCCTGTAGGCGAAGAGCCGGAAGCACGTACCCGTCGTATCCGTCAGTATGAAGATTTCTTCAATGCTTCAGGTATGGCAACCCCAGACGATCTTGAAGAATTCCGTGCTTGTCAGGCAGGTTATGCCGGTATCGCGCTGGAATGGAACGACATGTGCCGTGGTTCTAAACACTGGATCCAAGGCCCGGACGATGCTGCCAACGAAATTGGTTTAAAACCAAAACTTTCTGGTATTAAAACTGAAGACGAAGGTTTATACCTTGCTCAGCACCAACACTGGTTAGAACTCATCAAACAAGGCATCGCAACTGAAAAAGAAATTGCGGCATCTACTGAAGGAGAAAACGCATGAGCGACATCACTTTAGAAAAAGTTGCACAGTTCCTTTATCAAGAAGCTCGCTTTTTAGATGATGAGCAATGGGATGAATGGTTACAGTGCTACGCTCCTACTGCTTCTTTCTGGATGCCAGCTTGGGATGACGATGACCAATTAACTACAGATCCACAGTCTGAAATCTCTTTGATTTACTACCCAGACCGTCAAGGTTTGGAAGACCGTGTGTTCCGTATCAAAACTGAACGTTCGTCTGCAACCATGCCAGACACACGTACGAGCCACAACATCAACAACATTGAAATTGTTGAACGTGATGGCGATAAAGTGACTGTACGTTTTAACTGGAACACCTTGAGTTTCCGTTACAAAACAAACTACAGCTACTTTGGTATGTCACGCTACGAAATCGACTTTTCTGGCGACAAACCACAAATTTTAAGCAAGTACGTGGTGCTGAAAAACGATTACATCAACCAAGTAATCGACATTTATCACCTCTAAGACTGTATTGATTTACAGCTAGGAAAAACCTTTCAGCCAGATGGAATTTTGGCTGAAAGGTCAAGTTTTAAAGATTTCTATAGGATATTCAGCCATGTCAAACCACAATGTTGCACTTCAATTTGAAGATGGCGTTACACGTTTTATTTCTGTTACAGATGGTGAAACACTGTCAGACGCAGCTTACCGTCAAAAGATCAATATTCCTTTGGACTGCCGTGACGGTGCATGTGGAACGTGCCGTGCGTTTTGTGAATCAGGTTCGTATGACATGCCTGAAGAAACATATATTGAAGATGCATTGACACCAGAAGAAGCTGAACAAGGCTATATTCTTGCATGCCAATGTAAACCAACTTCAGACGCAGTATTCCAAATTCAAGCCACTTCTGATGTATGTAAAACTGAAATTCATGCATTTGAAGGTACATTGGCACGTGTTGAAAACTTATCTGACTCGACTATTACCTTTGATATTCAGTTAGATGAAGGTCAACCAGACATTCATTTCCTTGCAGGCCAATATGTGAATGTGGGTATTCCTGGTACAACAGAAACCCGTTCTTACTCTTTCAGCTCTAAGCCTGGCAACCGCTTAACTGGCTTTGTGGTACGTAACGTACCAAACGGCAAAATGAGCGAATTCTTAAGCCAAAATGCTAAAGCTGGCGACAAAATGACCTTTACTGGTCCATTTGGTAGCTTCTACTTACGTAATGTAGCACGCCCTGTAGTGATGTTAGCGGGTGGTACAGGTATTGCGCCATTTATGTCTATGCTGCAAGTGCTTGAAGAAAAAGGTTCTGAGCACCCTGTACGTTTAGTCTTTGGTGTGACCAATGACTTTGACTTGGTTGCAATTGAAAAATTAAACGAACTTCAAGAAAAATTCTCTTGGTTCGAGTACCGCACTGTAGTGGCTAACCCAGAATCTGCACATGAGCGTAAAGGTTACGTGACTGGCCATATCGAAAACGAATGGCTCAACAGTGGTGATGTAGACATCTACCTATGTGGTCCAGTGCCAATGGTAGAAGCAGTACGTGGCTGGTTAGATGCAGAAGGTGTTAAACCTGCAAGCTTCCTATTTGAAAAATTCTCTGCCAACTAAGTTTGTTAGACAGTCTAGAAACATAGTCGGAGAATACAATGAATCGCTCAAAAAGATTTGAAAACAAAGTTGTAATCGTGACTGGTGCCGCTCAAGGCATTGGTCGCGGTGTGGCTTTACAAGTGGCTAGTGAAGGCGCACAAGTAGTCATGGCTGACCTTTCTCCTTATGTAGAAGAAGTGTTGGCTGAAATTGAAGAGCTTGGTGGCGATGCTGTTACTGTAAAAGCCAATCTTGAAACTTTTGCAGGCGCAGAATCTGTTGTTGCAAAAGCACTCGATACCTATGGCCGTGTCGATGTACTCATCAACAACGTCGGTGGTGCAATTTGGATGAAACCTTTCCAAGAATTTTCTGAAGAAGAAATTATCAAGGAAGTGAATCGTTCATTGTTCCCAACCCTATGGTGCTGCCGTGCCGTGTTGCCAGAAATGATTAAGAATCAAAAAGGTACGATTGTAAACGTATCTTCTATTGCAACACGTGGTATTAACCGTGTGCCGTATTCGGCTTCAAAAGGTGGTGTGAACGGCCTGACCGCTTCCCTCGCCTTTGAACATGCCAAAGATGGTATCCGTGTCAATGCAATCGCGACGGGTGGTACTGAAGCACCACCCCGTAAAGTACCGCGCAATGCCAATCCACCGACTGAATCTGAAAAAGAATGGATGCAGCAAGTGGTTGATCAGACCATTGACCGTACGTTTATGGGTCGTTACGGTACGATTCAGGAGCAAGTGAATGCGATTGTATTCTTGGCTTCGGATGAATCATCTTATATGACAGGTACAGTGGTACCGGTCGGTGGTGGTGATCAGGGCTAATCCTGATCATCACGATTTTTAACAGGCTCATGGTTCGACGCAAGGAGGCACATCACCAATGAACACCCTGTTTCAGACATTAAAAAATGATTGGTCAATTTCAGCAACTGTTGCAGGATTCTTAGCAGTGCTGATTTCCTATTCAGGGCCACTGATCATTTTTTTCCAGGCGGCGCAGCAAGCCCAGGTTTCCCCGGACATGATGATTTCATGGATTTGGGGAATTTCTATTGGTGCTGCGCTCTCAGGTATCTTTTTATCGATTAAATACAAAATACCTGTGGTCACCGCCTGGTCTGCACCCGGAACGGCTTTATTAGTCACGCTGTTTCCCGATATTTCACTCAATGAAGCGGTTGCTGCCTATATCACCTCTGCTGTGGTGATTTTTTTCATTGGGATCACCGGTTATTTCGACAAGTTACTGTCCTGGATTCCTCAGGAAGTGGCTGCCGGGATGATGGCAGGGATTTTACTGCAGTTTGGTTTAGGGCTGTTCACCGCGACCGATACCATGCCCTATATCGTCTTTGGCATGCTGGCGGTATTTTTGCTGGCCAAGCGTTTTAGTCCACGCTATGCCATGGTCTGGGTGCTGATTGCCGGTGTGGTTTTAAGCATGCTGCTGGGCAAGATTAACCCGGTCACGGCAGATTTCAGTCTGGCGATTCCGCAATTTATTGCACCGGAATGGACCTGGAGTTCAACCCTGAATCTGGCCCTCCCGCTCATTCTGGTCAGCCTATCGGGCCAGTTTTTACCGGGAATGGCGATTATCAAACTCAGTGGTTATGACATGCCAGCCAAGCCGATTATCAGTGCAACCAGTATTGCCTCGCTTGCAGTGGCCTGTGTGGGGGGTATCACGATTGTCTTGGCCTCAATCACAGCTGCTTTGTGTTTAGGCAAAGACGCGCACGAGCTGAAAGAAAAGCGTTATATCGCCGGCGTGGCGAATGGGCTTTTTTATATTTTAGGCGGCTTATTTGCCGGCAGCATTGTCATGCTGTTTAGCCTAATGCCCAAAGAATTAATTGCGGCTTTGGCAGGACTGGCATTGCTCGGTGCGATTGCCACCAACATTTCCGTGGCCATGGGCAAAGAGTCGCAACGTGATGCAGCACTGATCACCTTTTTAGCGACTGCTTCCGGCATGCATTTCTTGGGGCTGAGTTCAGTCTTTTGGGGAATTTGCATTGGCCTGGTAGCACATTTTCTGCTGTCACAGAAAGACCGTAACGCAGTTCCGGTTACAGCATCAGATTCAAAACGAGTTTAAAGACATCCATCAGTTTAGGATATGTAAGGACCAGATTATGATAGATAAAAGTTCATTATCATTGAAAGAAGCACTCTCCCAGATCAAGGACGGTTCTACCATTATGATCGGTGGTTTCGGTACAGCGGGTCAGCCTGCTGAACTGATTGATGGTCTGATCGAATTGGGTATTAAAGACCTGATTATTGTCAACAACAATGCCGGTAATGGCGATTATGGTCTGGCAAAACTGCTTAAAGCTGGCGCTGTTCGTAAAATCATTTGCTCTTTCCCACGCCAGTCTGATTCCTGGGTCTTTGACGAACTTTATCGTGCTGGAAAAATTGAACTGGAACTGGTGCCGCAAGGCAATCTGGCTTGCCGTATCCAGGCGGCCGGCATGGGCTTAGGTCCAATCTACACCCCTACCGGTTTTGGTACCTTGCTGGCGGAAGGCAAACCGACCATGAACTATGAAGGTAAGGACTATGTGCTGGAAAATCCGATCAAAGCTGACTTTGCCTTGATTAAAGCCTCTATAGGCGACCGTTGGGGCAATCTGGTGTATCGCAAGTCTGCGCGTAACTTTGGCCCGATCATGGCGATGGCGGCTGATATTACTATTGCTCAGGTTGCTGAAGTGGTAGAACTCGGTGCGCTGGATCCTGAACATATCATCACCCCGGGAATTTTTGTTCAACATGTTGTTCAAGTTAAACCTGCACAATAATTGGCATCGGAGATAAATAATGAGCTATAGCAAACTGACCCGTGACCAGATCGCTGAACGTGTGGCACAAGACATTCCTGATGGTGCCTATGTAAACCTCGGTATTGGTTTACCGACCAAGATTTCAAGCTACCTGCCAAGCGATAAAGACGTATTCCTGCATTCTGAAAATGGCCTGTTGGCTTTCGGTCCTCCTCCTGCTGAAGAAGACCGCGATCCTGAGCTGATCAATGCCGGTAAAGAATTCGTCACCCTACTTGAAGGCGGTTCATTCTTCCATCATGGTGATTCATTTGCCATGATGCGTGGCGGTCACTTAGATATCGCAGTATTGGGTGCTTTCCAGGTTGCTGAAAATGGCGATCTGGCCAACTGGCATACTGGCGCACCAGATGCAATTCCAGCAGTGGGCGGTGCCATGGATCTGGCTGTTGGCGCGAAGAAAGTCTTTATTACGACCGATCACGTGACCAAAAAAGGCGAGCCAAAAATTGTGGCTGAACTGTCTTATCCTGCGACTGGCCTGAAATGTGTGGATCGTATTTACACCGACCTGTGTGTGATTGATGTGACACCTGAAGGTATGAAAGTGATTGAGAAAGTTGAAGGTCTGTCATTTGAAGAATTGCAGTCAATGACTGGTGCCAAACTGATTGATGCGACTCAATCAAATTAAGGGGAAGTCCCTCCTTTATTAAAGGAGGGATTTAGGGAGGATTTTTTGAAGAATAAAATTACTTCATTAAATCCCTCCCAACCTCCCT
Source organism: Acinetobacter sp. YH16052 (assembly GCF_013417155.1). Classification (GTDB taxonomy): domain Bacteria; phylum Pseudomonadota; class Gammaproteobacteria; order Pseudomonadales; family Moraxellaceae; genus Acinetobacter. The sequence continues at coordinate 74,100 of NZ_VPEO01000009.1, forward strand.
TTAAAAAGGGAGGAGTTTTCTTCTTTTAAATATGTGAGCAAATACACAATGAAAAACGCATATATTATCGATGCCATCCGTACTCCATTCGGTCGTTATGCCGGTGGCCTCGCGCCTGTCCGTGCAGATGACTTAGGTGCGCTGCCAATTAAAGCGTTGATGGAGCGCAATCCAAGTGTGAACTGGGAACAGGTCGATGACGTGATCTATGGCTGTGCCAATCAGGCCGGTGAAGACAACCGTAACGTCGGTCGTATGTCTTCTCTGCTTGCAGGCTTACCTTATCAGGTGCCAGCGACGACCGTGAACCGCCTGTGTGGTTCATCGATGGATGCCATCGCAATGGCAGCACGTGCGATTAAAGCCGGTGAAGCGAATCTGATTATTGCTGGTGGTGTAGAAAGCATGTCACGCGCCCCATTCGTGATGGGCAAGTCAGAAACGGCGTATGGCCGTAGCCAGAAGATTGAAGACACCACCATGGGATGGCGTTTTATCAATCCGAAACTGAAAGAAATGTACGGCGTAGAAACCATGCCGCAAACGGCTGAAAATCTGGCGGAACAGTTCAACATCAACCGTGAAGACCAGGACAAGTTTGCCTTGACCAGCCAGCAACGTACTGCAGCAGCACAAGCCAAAGGTTTCTATAAAAATGAAATTATTCCTGTAGTCATTCCACAGCGTAAAGGCGATCCGGTGGTTGTCGATACTGATGAACATCCGCGTGCATCTACCACTGCAGAAGCTCTGGCAAAACTGAAGCCTGTGGTGAAAGCAGAGGGGACGGTAACGGCGGGTAATGCTTCAGGGATTAACGATGGTGCAGCTGCCCTGTTGATCGCATCTGATGAAGCGGTTGCTCAGCACGGTTTAAAACCACGTGCCAAAATTATTGGTTCAACCGTCGTTGGTGTTGAACCAAGTATCATGGGCTTTGGTCCTGCACCGGCCATCAAGAAACTGTTGGCACAAACCGGTCTGACTTTAGAGCAGATGGATGTGATCGAGCTGAATGAAGCCTTTGCAGTACAAGCTTTGGCTTGTACGCGTGACTTGGGCATTGAAGACGGTTCAGAGAAAGTCAATCCAAACGGTGGTGCGATCGCCTTAGGTCATCCGCTCGGTGCTTCAGGCGCGCGTCTGGTGACGACTGCACTCAACCAGCTTGAACAAACTGGCGGTAAATACGGTCTTTGCTCAATGTGTATTGGTGTCGGTCAAGGCATCGCTTTGATTATTGAACGCGTTTAATCCTCACTCAAAGTCCCCCTTCTTGCGCTTCAGCTTAAAGCAGTGCTTAAGCCTTGCTCAGGGGGATTTAGGGGGATTTCTAAGATTAAGGATTTAAAAAGATGCCAACATTTACATCAAATGATGCACAAATTAATTACCAGACTTTTGGTGATGCTGCAAAACCTGCACTGGTTTTCTCAAATTCACTGGGTACAAACTTCAAAATGTGGCAACCACAAATTGAATTTTTCCAGCAAGACTATTTTGTCATTTGCTATGACACTCGTGGTCATGGCGCTTCCTCTGCACCACAAGGTCCGTATAGCCTGGACCAGCTAGGACAGGATGTAGTGAATCTGCTGGCTCACCTGAACATCCAGAAAGCCGCTTTCTGTGGTATCTCGATGGGCGGTTTAACCGGTCAATGGTTAGCGATTAACAAGCCTGAACGTTTTAGCCACGTGATTATTTGCAATACTGCTGCCAAGATTGGTCAGGAACAAGCCTGGCTGGAACGTGCCGCGTTGGTGCGTGAACAAGGTCTGGCACCGATTGCATCAACTGCAGCATCACGCTGGTTTACCGAACCCTTTATCCAAAGCAATGCAGCGACAGTTGCAGAACTTTCAAACGACCTTGGAGCTGGCAGCCCGGAAGGTTATGCAAGTTGTTGCGAAGCTTTGGCTAAGGCGGATTTACGTGAACAGATCAAAACGATTTCAGTGCCGGTACTGATTGTGGCCGGTCAGCAAGACCCCGTAACGACTGTTGCAGATGGTCAAGCCATGCAAGCTGAAATTGCACAAAGCCAGTTGTTTGAAATCAATGCCTCGCACATTTCCAATGTGGAACGACCTGAGGCCTTTAATCAGGCAGTTCAGAAATTTATTGCAGCTTAAACAATAAATGCAAAGAAAAAGCCACTGTTGATCAGTGGCTTTTTTATACTTAGATTTAAAAAATTAGTGCTGCATCAGGCCCAGATTACTAGAATCGCCGCAATCACTACCAAGCCTAGTCCCCAATGCTCCGCACGTGCCAGTTTATCTTTAAAGAAATATGCCGAAATCAGCATACTAAACAGAATCTCAATTTGTCCTAAGGTTTTCACGACCGGCACACTCATCATGCTCATGGCAGTAAACCAGCCGAGTGATGCCATAAAACTGCACACACTCACCTTAAAAGTTAAGCCCAGACGCTGCCACATGGCCACTAAAGTCTGGCGACTGAATAGGCTGAGGTAAAGCAGCATACTCAGGCACTGAAAACTGATCACCATTAACAGCACCCAGGCCGCACGATGCAAGGTGAGTAAAGTGCTTAATTCCAGACTGGCTTCGCGTACCAGAAGCGAGGTAATGGCAAAACTTAATCCACTGCCAATCCCGATCGCCAATGTTCTCGCTGAAAACCCGCTGACCTGTTGGCCTTTACTCAATAAAAATACCGCATATCCGCCCAGCGCCACACCAATCCAGGCCAGGAATGACAAATGATCTGCTAAAAAGGTCACGCCAATAATGGCTGCAAGAATGGCTTCACTTTTCGCCAGCCCCACCCCAACCGCGTAATTTTTTTGCTTGAACAGTTGCACCATCAGTGCCGTAGCTAAAATCTGGCTGCAACCTGCAATCACTACATAGACCCAGAACTTGGGCGTGAAGTGAACCACACTTTCAACTGGCTTGAAATAATACAGGCTGCTCAGGTAAAGCGCAGCGAATGGCAAACCGAAAATAAAGCGTGCCAGGGTGACTCCCCAGACATCGACCGTGGTGCTGAGCTGTTTTTGAAAGGCATTACGCCAAGCCTGCATAAATGCAGCCATTAAAGTGAAAAAAATCCAGCTGAATGCCATCTATTGAGTGCTATTACAACAAAAGTGAAATAATTCTATGCCTTAACAAAAGCGCTGACTAATTAAAAATAGGATGCTGGCCGATAGCAGAAAGTTTGGCTTAATTGGGAAAGAATCCTGCTAGAAAAATACAATGTGATCTGCCAGTCATTTTAAAACGTGAAAATGGTACTAATTTTGCTTAGTCAAACCTTCCTAGGCTGATGTGTACAGTGTGTATTTATTCTATATGTTTAAAGTATGTAATTAGACCTGAAGTGTAATTGAACTCTTTTCTACTTGGCTCCAATATGAAATGCAATAACAACAAGTATTCATCAGTGAAGACGAATACCCCTGTACCAGATCGCCGGATGCTATCTCAAGTAATGGCACATTGTTATAGGTGAAATCACCTATAAAACAGTCAGAAAATGACCATTTTTTTGGAAAATTTTGGAATATAAAATTGTGCCTAACAGTTTTTTTAATTTTCTTTTAAAAATCTGGATAATCCTTTCGCATCGGGATAAAACGGATTCCATGTTCTTCCGTGTATTTTCCCGTTTCCACAAAACCAAAGCGCTTGTAAATATCCAAGGCATAAAGACTGGATTTTACCGTAATAATTGAATGGCCTTGACGGCGGATCTCGCTTTCTAAAAAGTGCCACATTTGCCGGCGGCCATAACCCTGCCCCTGATAGACTTGGTTCAGGAAAAAATGCATGAAGTGTGCAGGTTCCATATAAGCCACGACGCCTATCACCTGATGATCGATTTCTGCCACAAAATAATGAATGTCCGGACGCTCGAAAATGGTCTGGATCATCTCAGGCTGAAAGCGCTGGCGACCTTCTTCCGAACTGATCACGGCATAGACAAAGGGTGCAATCACATCGACAATGGCACGAGTATCCTGAAGATTGGCTTTTCTAATTTTCATGTTTTTTTAATTCCTCTTTATTAGCTTGCTCACATTAAAAATTTTTTATTCTTAAAAGTTAGCTGTTCTTGAATGGACTTCCCCCAAATTTAAAAACCGGTCGGAATATTTGGTAATATCCTTCAATACGCCTTGTCCGTGTTTTTAAGATGGCAACTCACTCTATTTAAAAATTTATTTATTTAAAAGCTTGTTTAACTATACTTTTTTATTAAAACAAAGATTCAATTGATGTTTCATTTAATATCAAGCAGCCTATATTTACAATTCATCCATATAGAATTTTCAATGAAATTTTTATGATGTTTCTTTATCAGGAAGAAATTTAGGTAGGCATTCTGAACCTTTTTTCGTGTTCATCATCGATAAACATTTTAGGTCGTTCGCTTCCCTACAGGGAGTTTAATGAAACATTTTGAATGTGCCGTCTGCAAGCAACAGCTGTTTTTTTACAAATCAGTTTGTGATCACTGTCTGTCACCGATCGGTTATATCGCTTCGGAAAAAGAGCTATGCGCATTCGAAAAACAGAGTGCTGAGCGATGGTTTCCAATCGCCAAAAACTACCAGCATGCCAGTTATAAACCCTGTCACAATTATGTAAATTATCAGGTATGCAACTGGATGATTCCCAGCGATGAAGATGAGGAATTTTGTGAATCCTGTCAGTTGACCCATGTCATTCCTGATTTGGAAAATTCCGAAAACCTGATTTACTGGTTTCGACTGGAAGAAGCCAAACGTCGATTCCTGTATTTGGCCCAGCGCATGAACATGATGCCACGCCCTAAAAAGTCTGAAGATGATCCATTTGGTCTGCGTTTTGATTTTCTCCTGCCCCAAGAAGATAAGCCTGTTTTAATTGGTCATGCCAATGGGGTCATTACCCTAAATGCAATTGAAGCCGATGTAGTTTATCGGGAAACTACACGTGTAAATATGGGTGAAAACTACCGGACTTTATTAGGTCATTTTCGCCATGAAAGCGGCCATTATTATTTTGCGCTCATGCAACATATGCATCCGGAATTGCTAGATGAATTCCGTCAGTATTTTGGCGATGAGCGGCAAGACTACAGCAAGGCACTTGAACGCCATTATAACGAAGGCGCACCAATCAACTGGCAGGAAAAGTATATCAGTGCTTATGCCACCGCCCATCCCTGGGAAGACTGGGCAGAAACCTGGGCACATTATCTGCATATGATGGAAACACTGGAAACTGCCTACTATGGTGGTATGCGTGTCGAAGGAAATGGCAGCTATCTGGCCAGTATGGATTTTAAAGAATGCCCGATTGGTGGACAGGATTTTGAACATATTCTGGAAAACTGGGTTACCCTGACCTTTAATCTGAATGCCTTAAACCGTTGTATGGGTCTGGAAGATGCCTACCCCTTCAAGCTGAGCGAAGCAGTTAAAGACAAGTTACGATTTATTCACCGGCATGTGCTGGAAAAAGTTTTTAAATAATTTAAAAAGTAATTTTTATAGTAAAAATATAGATGGAATGGGATCAGCAAAGTCTGAAAATATGGATTTTATTGTGTATTTTAAAAATTAATATGATTTAAAGAATCCCTGCTCCTGGCGAACCAAGAGCAGAAAGTCTCCAATGAATCAGTATTTAGTTCGCTAACTGAATATACGATTTAGGATGGGCTTAAACCAGTTCCACAGCAATCGCAGTCGCTTCCCCACCACCGATACATAAGGATGCAATACCTTTCTTACCGCCAGTACGTTTTAAGGCATGAATCAAGGTCACAATAATACGGGAACCAGAAGAACCCAATGGATGACCAAGTGCACAAGCACCGCCATTAATGTTTACTTTTGCTGGATCAAGTTTAAATCCATCAATGGCTAACATGGTTACCATAGCAAAAGCTTCATTGATTTCCCAAAGGTCAACATCCTGAGCATCCCAACCAGTTTTTTTCAAGACTTTTTCAATCGCACCAACAGGTGCAATAGTAAATTCTGACGGATGCTGCGAATGGCTGGCATAGGCGAGAATATTAGCTAGCGGTTTTAAGTTACGCTGTGCAGCAATTTCGCTCGAGGTGATCACCAGTGCTGAAGCACCATCTGAAATGGAGCTGGCATTTGCCGCAGTAATGGTGCCGTCTTTTTTGAACGCTGGACGCAGAGTTGGAATTTTGTCTGCTTTGGCATTTGAAGGCTGTTCATCCTGCTCTACTACCACATCGCCTTTACGGCTGCTGACAGTGACTGGCACGATTTCATCTTTAAAGAAACCTTGCTGAACAGCCGTCACGGCTTTATTTAATGAACCAATTGCATAGTCATCCTGCTGCTCACGGCTATAGCCTTTTTTATCTGCCATTTCCTGAGCCAAAATTCCCATTGACAGACCTGTTTCAGCATCTTCCAAACCTTCCTGGAACATATGATCCGTCACTTTACCATGTCCCATACGGAATCCGGCCCGTGCCTTGTCCATTAAATATGGTGCGTTTGACATCGATTCCATACCACCTGCAACCACAATCTCTGCTGAACCGGCCTTGATTGCGTCTGCTGCCTGCATCACCGCCTTCATGCCTGAACCACAAATTTTATTAATCGTGGTCGCCCCGGTGGAATCCGGTAGACCCGCCTGACGCATGGCCTGACGTGCCGGACCCTGTTTTAAACCGGCAGGAAGAACGCAGCCCATAATCACTTCATCAATATCATTGGCCGACAGACCTGCACGTGCCACCACTTCTTTAATTGCCACAGCACCCAAATCCGGCGCGGTACAGCTTGAAAGTGAACCTTGAAAACCGCCCATCGCGGTACGTACTGCATCTACAATTACGATCATTTTAGTTTCATCCTTTTTCATCATTGTTATCAACCCTACATAGCTAAAGCGCTGTAGGGCTGGTCCTTCGCAATCATTGCAGGTTAAGCCTGTGCGGTAAAATATGCTTCAGGCAATTGCATGACCAGTTCCGCACCGGCCTGAATACGCTGGATTCGTGCACTCAAATCCGGAAGTACTTTGACAACATAATAGTTGGCCAGTACCAGTTTGTTCTGGAAGTAGCTGTCGTCTTTGGCTGCAGCGGCTTTGCTAATCCGCGCATACATATACACGAAACTTAGTAGCCCAACCGCATGTAAATAATCGACAGCAATCGCGTTGGCAAAATCAGGGTCCAGCTTAGACTGCTCGACGATGAATTTGGTGATATCTTCAAGTTGTTGGCAGGCTTCTAATGTCGCCGTTTTAATCGTCAATGAATCATCTAAATTTTGGGCAAATTCACGGATTTCAGCAATATATTCCGCGATATAAGTCCCATTACATTTGGTGGTTTTACGCCCAATCAGGTCAATCGCCTGCACGCCATTGGTGCCTTCATAAATCTGTGAAATACGCAGGTCACGAATACACTGTTCCATGCCCCATTCACGGATATAGCCATGACCACCGAAGCACATTTGCGCTTCCAGTGCAGAATCCAGTGCCTTGTCGGTCAAATAAGCTTTGGCGATTGGCGTTAACAGCGCCACACGGTCAGTCGCTTTACGCACCGCTTCAGGGTCGGTTGAGTATTTGGTAATATCCAGTTGTTGACCTACATACACCGCAAACGCACGTGAAGCTTCATTGTTAGCACGTACATTGAGCAGCATACGGCGTACATCGCCATGGACTAGAATTGAATCGGCTGGTTTTTCTGGAGATTTTGCACCAGTTGATGCACGGCCCTGTAAACGGTCCGTCGCATATTGTGCCGCATTCTGGTAGGCAAATTCTGCTGCACCAATGCCCTGAATTCCCATAGACAAACGTTCGTAGTTCATCATCACGAACATGCCGGCCAGACCTTCATTTTCATTGCCAACCATATAGCCCTTGGCGCCGTCAAAGTTCATGACGCAGGTCGCCGAGCCTTTAATTCCCATTTTATGTTCGATTGAACCGGCAGATACTGCATTACGCTCACCCAGTGATCCATCTGCATTGACCAGGAATTTCGGCACAATAAATAATGAAATACCACGTGAACCTGCTGGTGCATACGGTGTTTTCGCCAGTACCAGATGAATGATGTTTTCACTCAGATCATGCTCACCGCTGGTAATAAAAATTTTAGTGCCGGTAATATTGTACGAACCATCTTCATTTGGTTCAGCTTTGGTCTTGATAATGCCAAGATCTGTGCCGGAATGTGGTTCAGTCAGACACATGGTGCCTGACCATTCACCCGTATAGAATTTTGGTAAATAAGTTTCTTTCTGTTCCTGTGAGGCGCGGTCATTGATCGCCATACCTGCACCCACAGTGAGTAGTGGATAAAGCATAAAAGATGGATTGGTGCTCCAGATCATTTCATCCGCCAGAACCGTGAGCATCTTCGGCATATTTTGTCCGCCCCATTCTTCAGGAGCACCCAAGCCTACCCAGCCACCTTCGGCAAACTGTTTAAAGGCTTCCTTGAAACCAGCCGGCGTAATCACCTCACCGTTTTTAAACTGAGCACCACCTTCTTCATCAGCAGGACGATTCAGGTCAAGAATAACATTCTTGGAAAATTTGGCCATCTCTTCCAGAATTGCATTTGCCGTTGCCATATCTAAATGTGCAAGATTTTCATTACCTTGCCAAAATTGTTCAGCATGAAATACATCATTTAAAATAAATTCCATGTCTTTTAACGGCGCATTATAAATCGGCATTTTTAAATTCCTTAAAGGGTGATACTCAATCCTGTTGCCAAATATTGTCTAATTTTCATTAGAATCCAGACAGGCCATTTTAAAATCGTGATATCCAATTCCTGCAGTATTAAATCTATATCTAGATTCATAAAATTGCCTTGAAAATCACGTCTTCATGTTCAGTATAAGTGACTGAATATGCCAGCTTAATATTGATCTAATTTGTGTATTAAACTCTGATGAATATGGGCTTAAAACAGTCAAAGGATTTAGCTTCGTGCGCTGAAACAATAAAATAATTATACTGAAAATGGAATTTTATTTAGCAAAGTTGATCTCTAGGGTTCAGTTTTCTTGACAATATTTCTGGCTGCTCAGCATCGCTATTTTTATTTGTCAGCAGTTGCTGCATAAATATACAAAATGAGATAAATATCACGACCTTAGTTTTATAGCCATCGCGTGCAAAATTGCATATTCTTGAAAGGTTCTTTTTCGAAAAGTATGGACCAAGAAGATGACGACTGTAAGACAGCAGAACTTCCTTCTTCGTAAAGAGAAGATCCTCAGCATGGCGGAAAGCCTGCTACTGGATAATAATCAGGACATTACCCTGAGTGAGCTGGCCAGTGAACTGGACATCGCAAAAGGAACCATCTACAAACATTTTAAAAGCAAGAACCAGTTATATTTAGAACTGATTATTCTGAATGAAAAAAGAATTCTAGAAATATCAAAAAAGCATAATAACGATATTAAAAGTTATGTTTCACAATATATGCTCTATCACATGCTCAATTCAAACCGAACCATCCTGTTGCATGTCATTGAAGAGCGTTTAACCAATAACGAAAAAAATCTGAAAGAGTTATTTCAGGAGCTTTATCGGATTCGTGAAGAACGGATTATCCGGATTAAAGACATCACCCATGATTATCTGGTGGCTTTAGAAAGTGCCATGTCGATTCGCGATTATTTGTCTTATATCTGGACAGTCACCTATGGCGCTTCGCTATTATTAAATTCGACCAATTACCAAAAAGCGATTGGTTCGCGCGAACGTCTGATTAAACTGTATATTAATCAAGCGCTGATGACGCCAGATAAAATCTCATCGGTATAATCACTATAATAAAAAAATGCCTGATTCGATCAGGCATTTTTTTATTTGGTTGTATGAGTTCATAAGATCACTTTCGCGATCTAACTCAACAATGATCAGGCAGCCACAGGTGGAAAACCATCTTCGGTTAAAGCTGCAACAATCTCAGATTCACTGGCTGTCGATTCAACTTCAACCAGTTTAGTGGCCACATCAATATTCACAGTGGCATTTTCATCCAGATCTTTAATCGTAGCCGTGACACTGCGCGCGCAGCCACCACAGGTCATGTTTTCAATACGGAATTTCATGTTTAGCTCCATAGGATCGGTTTAAAGTTTATCTGATTCGGCAGACTATATTTAATCTGAGCTGAACTGCAGATCAGGTCAGTGCTGCTCAGGGACGACACCCTGTTCAATCTGTTTTAAAATCTGGCAGTCAGACTGTTCATTGCCGGCACATTGTTCCACCGATTGCTGTAATATCATCAGCATATGCTGCATATCGGCAATTTTCTGTTGTAAAAACTGGATATGTTTTTGTGCCAGCTGTTTAACCTCGCTGCTCTGGCGTGAGCTGTTCAGCCACAGGCCGAGTAACTCTTTCATCTGCTCTGAAGAAAATCCCAGTTCACGTGCATGCTGGATAAAACTTAAGGTTTTAATGTCCGCGTCACTATAAACCCGATAACCTGTATCACTACGTTTCGGAGCCGGCAACAAACCAATGTCTTCATAATAACGAATCATTTTCGCAGAGATGCCGGACCGTTTTGCGGCCTGACCAATATTCATCATACTGACTCCTTAAACTGCACCGGTTGATAGGCTTTTAATCTCAAGGCATTGCTGACGACGAACACGGAGGATAGTGCCATCGCGCCTGCGGCAAACATTGGTGATAACAGAATGCCCCAAAACGGATACAGTACACCTGCGGCAATCGGAATTAAGGCAATATTATAGACAAAGGCCCAAAACAGATTCTGTTTGATATTGCGCATAGTGGCCTGACTCAAGCCGATGCCTGTCGCCACATGCTGTAGATTGCCTGACATCAACACCACATCGGCCGCTTCAATCGCAACATCAGTGCCGGTACCAATTGCCATACCGACATCGGCCTGGGCCAATGCCGGTGCATCATTGATTCCATCCCCAACAAAAGTGAGCACGCCGTATTGCTGCTGGAGTTGTCGTACTGCATCGACTTTTTCATGCGGCAAAACTTCCGCAATCACCTGATCGATTTTCAACTGTTTGGCGATCGCCTGCGCGGTATGCTGATGATCACCAGTAATCATCGCCACTTTAAGACCTTGGTCATGCAAGGCCTGAATCGCGCTATAAGTAGTTGGTTTAATCGGATCGGCTACTGCAATAATCGCAGCCAGTTTCTGATTAATCGCTACATATAAAGGACTACGACCCTGATCACCGAGCTTTTGTGCAGTGGCTCTAAACAGATCGACATTTAAGCCCAAGTCCTGCATCAGACGTTCTGCACCAATATGCAGTTGCTGACCAGCAACCTGTGCTTTTACCCCTGCACCAGTGATCGAATCAAAATCGGTCACTTCACTCAGTTCCAGTTCTTGCTCACGAGCAGCCTGCACAATGGCGTGGGCAATCGGATGTTCTGACTTGGCCTCCACTGAAGCCACCAGCTGTAATACAGCCTGCTGATTAAAATCTGCGGTGACTTCAAAGTCGGTCAGCAATGGTTTTCCTTCAGTTAAGGTTCCGGTTTTATCCAGCGCGACGACTTTGGTTTGTTGCAGCAACTGTAAAGCTTCACCCTTACGGAATAGCACGCCCAGTTCTGCTGCACGTCCAGTTCCGACCATAATTGAGGTAGGAGTCGCCAGTCCCATCGCACATGGACAGGCAATAATCAGTACGGCGACTGCATTTACCAAGGCGTAGGTCAGATTCGGCTCAGGCCCAAACAGGAACCAGACCATAAAGGTCAAGGCCGCTAGCGCCATAACAGCCGGCACAAACCATAAAGTCACTTTATCAACCACGGCCTGAATCGGTAATTTTGAACCTTGTGCCTGTTCCACCATCTGAATAATCTGCGCCAGTACCGAATCCTGGCCGACCTTAGTCGCCTTGATTTGCAGTGTTCCGTTCTGGTTTACCGTACCGCCGACAACCTGATCACCAGCCTGTTTGGCCACAGGTAAAGGCTCACCGCTAATCATCGCTTCATCGATATAACTTTGCCCGGCAACCACTTCACCATCGACGGCGACTTTTTCACCCGGGCGGATTTCAATCAGCATGCCTTGTTGTACATCGGCAATTGCCAGATCAACCCAGTGATTATTTTGTTGCACTCGGGCTGTTTTCGGCTGCAAACCGACCAGATACTGAATCGCTTCCGAGGTTTTACCTTTGGCTTTAGCTTCCAGATAACGCCCCAGTAAAATCAGCGCGACAATAACGGCGGCCGCTTCAAAGTACACATGCACGGTGGACTGCGGTAACAGCTGTGGAAAAAAGGTCGCAATACAGGAAAATCCGTAAGCTGCAATGGTTCCGACTGCGACCAGAGAATTCATATCTGGTGCCAGACGTAATAATGCCGGAATCCCATGCTGATAAAAACGCCGTCCCGGAATCATCAGCACCAAAGTGGTCAGCACAAACTGCAGATACCAGCTGTTCTGGGTTCCCAGCGTATGGGCAATAAAATGATGAAATGCCGGAATCAAGTGCGAGCCCATTTCCAGAATAAATACAGGCGCTGTCAGAATGACTGCAAGCCATAAATCTCGTTTCAGTTGTGCCGTTTCATTGGCTTTCTTTTCCTGAAAAGCATCATGGCTATCTGTCGACATATCCCTACCAGATTTTATGGTGGCCTGATAACCGGCTTTCTCCACCGCAGCAATCAAGGCAGGAATCTGGGCATGCGAGGCTTTCACCCAGGCAGTTTCGGTGGCCAGATTGACCTGTGCTTCGCTGACACCTTCTACTTTTAATAAAGCTTTTTCCACACGTGCCACACATGAAGCGCAAGTCATGCCTTCAATAGCCAGTTCAATGCGATCGCTCTGAATATCAAAACCGGCTTTTTGCACGGCTTGAGTCAGCTTGGACAATGGCACAGAATTGATCGCACTCACATGCGCCTTTTCAGTGGCCAGATTCACTTGTGCATCCAACACGCCTTCCACTTTTTTTAGGGCTTTTTCTACGCGAGCCACACAGGATGCACAGGTCATGCCTTCAATGTTCAAATCAAACTGTTGCGTCGGTACATCGAAACCGGATTTTTCAATTGCTTGAACCAGCGCAGCGGCAGCAATCGGCTGCTGGCTTTTAATAAAAGCTTTTTCAGTCGACAGGTTGACAGATGCCTCGACCACACCTTCAATTTTTTTCAAGGCTTTTTCCACCCGAGCGACACAGGAGGCACAGGTCATACCGCCAATCTGCACCTGCTGCTCATATAAGCGGTTGCTATCTTGTTCTGCCATACCCATCTCCATGCCTCAACTCACTGTTGAGCTTATAGCTTAAACATTCCCATCATGGTAAGGTCAAGTCCTTCATCTGACTATTTTAAAAATAATGCAGCGTCCTGCTGCGATTTAAAATTACCCAATAAAAAAGCCCGAAGATGACTTCGGGCTTGTATGGCAGTATTTAAAATATAAAATGCATCAATGTTATTCGGCAGAAATATCTTCAAACAAGATCGAAGACAGGTAACGTTCACCACCGTCTGGCAAAATCACCACAATATTTTTACCGGCATTTTCAGGGCGAGCCGCCAATTGTGCCGCGGCTGCCATAGCCGCGCCACTTGAAATACCGACCAGGATACCTTCCTGAGCTGCCGTTTTACGTGCCCACTCGACTGCATCTGCGCTATTAATGGCAATCACTTCATCAACGAGTTCTAGGTCCAGATTGCCTGGAATGAAGTTGGCACCAATCCCCTGAATTTTGTGTGGTCCAGGTGTAATGTCTTCACCACGTTTGGCCTGACCAATAATCGCAGACTCAGCGGGTTCCACCGCCACTGAATATAAAGGCTTATTTTTTACCTTTTCAAAGTAGCGTGAAATACCAGTAATGGTTCCACCCGTTCCGACACCTGCGACCAGAATATCGATATTGCCCGCAGTCGCTTCCCAGATTTCTGGGCCCGTAGTTTCTTCATGAATTTTAGGATTGGCCGGATTTTCAAACTGTTGTGGCAGGTAGTACAGTTCAGGATTTTCATTGACTAGACGTTGTGCTTCTTCAATCGCGCCCTTCATGCCTTTGGCCGGATCAGTCAATATCAGATTGGCACCCAATGCTTTCACCACCTTACGGCGTTCAATACTCATGCTTGAAGGCATGGTCAAAGTAATGTCATAACCTTTGGCTGCCGCAACAAAAGCCAATGCAATACCGGTATTGCCGCTGGTTGGCTCGACAATATGCATACCGGATTTGAGCTTGCCAGATTTTTCAGCATCATTAATCAACGCGGCACCAATACGACACTTGACTGAGAATGCCGGATTACGGCTTTCAATTTTCGCAAGTACCGTGGCCGGAGCGGAAATCACACGATTAATACGAACAAGCGGTGTATTTCCAATCGCGTCTGCATTATTACTATAAACCGCTATACCTAAATTATTCGGTGTTGGAAAAGCTGAATCTGTACTCATGATGATATCCCTGATGTTATTGGTTCAAGTCGCTTAAACATCATACAAGCATTTTTTTGCTTTGTAGATGTTTGATGAAACTTGCACTTCATTGCACGAATGTGAACTAAAATACTTTCTGCACTATGCAATAAATTTATCTTATCTATCAATATTTAAAATATAATTTTAATTGATAATTCAATTCATTAAAAACCATAAAACTTAACTGTTTTTAGCAAGGTATTACGGGCTAAGACCCGTATAATTAGCGGGCTGTAACTTTATAATGGACATATTGAATGAAAACCGATTTTGAAATCACGACTATGCGCGATTCAGCAGAACAGGTCGTTGGCATTTTAAAATCTCTGGCCAATACCGACCGTCTTCTTATTTTATGTCATCTGTCTCAAGCGGAACTGAATGTTTCAGAAATTGAGGAAATAACTGAGATTAAACAGCCGACACTTTCCCAGCAGCTCATGATGTTGCGCAAAAGCGATGTGGTAGATACCCGGCGCGACGGCAAACAGATTTATTATTCAATTAAAGATCAAAATTTGATTGTGGTCTTAAATACCCTTTATCAATTGTATTGTGGCAATCCAGCTAAATAAAGAATCTTTCTTTTTTCAGTCATCAAGATAAGTTTCTTTAAACTCTTATTGAGGTCGTTCTACACCACTAAGATCACGATCATAGAGTTTTTTAAATGATCTACGACTGACCCAGATGTTTCATTTTAAACATGATTCATCAAGAATCTAGATCAGCTAAGACTTCTTAGCAGAATTTGTGCATAATATATCTATATTTGTGATTTAGACCTTTTTATGCAAAATTCCAAGTCTAAACTTCTGCATAGACTGCCTGCCTGGGCATGGTTAAGCCACTACACGCCGGTCAAATTTAAGTCTGATGTGCTGGCTGCCCTGATTGTGGTGGCAATGCTGGTGCCTCAAGGGATGGCCTATGCCATGCTGGCAGGATTGCCGCCGATCATGGGTTTATATGCGAGCATCCTGCCGATGATCATTTATGCCCTGCTCGGTGGGAGTTCGACTTTATCGATTGGCCCGGTAGCCATCATTTCCATAATGACTTTTGCTACGCTCAATCCACTTTTTGAAGTCGGCTCACCAGTCTATATTGAAGCTGCGACTTTATTGGCACTGATGGTCGGGATTATTTCCCTGCTTTTGGGATTATTCCGTTTTGGTTTTCTGATCCAGTTGATCAGTCATCCCGTGATTCAAAGCTTTATTATTGCCTCTGCCTTATTGATTGCGTTTGGGCAGTTAAAGTTTTTGGTCGATCTTCCTTTAAAAGCCAATAACCTTCCGGAGTTTGTCAGCAGTTTGCTGCAATATTTCCCGCTGCTGCACGTGCCGAGCCTGATTTTCGGCCTGTTCTCTATAGGTTTGTTAATCTATCTGCCCAAGTTATTAAAATCTCAGGCTGTACAAAGCCGGATCGGCTCTACAGATTTTCTGGTACGTGCAGTGCCCCTGATTCTGGTATGTCTCGGCATTGCAGCAATTGTATTTCTGGATTTAAAGCTTCAGGGCATTAAAACCGTCGGTGCAATTCCGTCCGGTTTTCCACCCTTGTCTTTTCCACACTGGAACTGGGAACTGGTCATGACCTTATTACCGGGTGCCAGCATGATCGCCATGATCAGTTTTGTGGAGTCACTATCGATTGCTCAAGCCACGGCCTTACAGCAACGCAGTCATTTAAACAGTAATCAGGAACTGATTGCGCTCGGTCTGGCCAATATCAGTGCAGGCGTGAGTTCAGCTTTTCCGGTAACGGGCAGCCTGTCGCGGACGGTGGTGAATGCCGATGCCGGTGCCAAATCACCTATGGCCGGTGTTTTATCCTCGATTCTGATTATTTTTGTGAGCCTGTTCTTTACCGGATTTTTTGAAGATCTGCCGCTGACCATTCTGGCCGCGACGATTATTGTTTCCATCTGGAAGCTGGTTAATTTCCAGCCATTTTTTGATGCCTGGCGTTATTCCAAGGCAGATGGCCTTGCCATGTGGATTACCTTTCTCGGCGTGGTCCTGATTGATATTTCCACCGGTTTGATTATTGGAATCGTGTCGACCTTTGTGCTGATGCTATGGCGAATCAGCCGGCCGCATATTGCGGTTGTCGGTCTGGTGGAAGGCACCCAGCATTTTCGCAATATTCAGCGGCATCAGGTCAGTACCTCCGATCGGGTGCTGTCACTGCGGATTGATGAGAATCTGACGTTTCTGAATGCCAATAGCTTTAAAGGTTATCTAATCAATGAGATCAGCCTGAATGACCAGCTACAACATGTGATTATCAACTGTTCCAGCATCAGTGCGATTGATCTGAGTGCCTTGGAAATGCTGGAAGATTTAAATGCGGAACTGGCCAAACTGGATATTCGCCTGCATTTTGCCGAAGTCAAAGGTCCGGTTATGGACAAGCTGCAAGCTTCTAAATTGATGACGCATCTGAGCGGGCGTATTTATCTGACGCATTTTCAGGCAATTCAGGATCTGGCGCCAGAGATCTTTGAGCAGTATAAAGATTATACGATTTAGAACAGCAGATACTTAAATTATGGCCGGAGATTCCAACCGGCCATAAGTGAGCCTTTTCTAAATTTTCAAATATAATTTGAATTTATCTCTTTAACTTTGATATTTATTTCATGAATATAATTTTAAAAGCGCTGATTTATTCATCATTTTAAGAAGTTTTTCTTCAATATAAGCAATGTTTTAAAGCAATTAATTTTAGAATAAATGAATAATATCAATATCTTGGTTTTTATATGAAAATATATTTTAAGCCTTGTTTAAATTAAGTATAAAATAGCGCAACTTTTTCCCAAATTTAGCCCTCGTAATTTTCACAAGGCAACCTTATGTTTTCTGCCCTTATGCGCATGAGCTTAGTCTCTCGAATCATCATCGCCATTATTTTAGGTGTGGGTGTGGCTGTGGTATTTCCCGAAGCTACTCCCTCATTAAGCCTATTGGGCGACCTGTTTATTAAAGCCTTGAAGTCTGTTGCACCGATTCTGGTTTTCATTTTAGTGTTAGCTTCTATCGCGAATTTTAAAGTGGGCCAATCCAACGCCGCCATCAAGCCGATTATGCTGATGTATGCGGTCGGTATGTTCCTTGCTGCGCTGAGCGCTGTGGTGTCGAGCATCTTATTTCCAAGTACGCTGTTCCTGGATATTGCTGCACAAGCTGACTTGCAGCCACCGGGTAGTCTGGTGGAAATTCTGAAGAATTTGCTGCTCAGCTTTGTCGCCAACCCAGTTGTTGCAATTGCTGAAGCAAACTTTATTGGTATTCTGGCTTGGTCAGTGGCATTAGGCATCGCTTTCCGTCATGCATCGGATAGCACCAAGACGCTTTTGAATGATGCAGCCTTTGCAGTGAATTATGTGATTCGTTTAGTGATCAGCTTTGCGCCTGTGGGTATTTTTGGTTTGGTTGCAGTGACTTTTGCTGAATCTGGTCTGGACACGCTGACCAGTTATGCACATTTACTTGCCGTGTTACTCGGAACGATGGCTTTTGTTGCACTGGTGATTAATCCGCTTCTGGTTGCCTTCATCACGCGTAATAACCCGTATCCACTGGTGTTCACCTGCTTGCGTGAAAGTGGTATTACCGCCTTCTTTACCCGTAGTTCTGCAGCCAACATTCCAGTCAATCTGGACTTGGCAAAACGTCTGGGTGTTAAAGAATCGACTTCAAGTATTGCTATTCCTTTAGGTGCTGCGATCAATATGGCCGGTGCTTCTGTCACCATTACTGTATTGTCACTGGCTACCGTGAATACGCTGGGAATTAGCGTCGATTTCACTACCATGCTGATTCTTTCTGTGGTTGCAACAGTCTCGGCATGTGGTGCTTCTGGCGTTGCCGGTGGTTCATTGTTATTGATTCCAGTTGCATGTGGCCTGTTCGGGATCTCTTCGGATATTGCTATGCAAGTCGTTGCGATTGGTATGGTCATCAGCGTATTGCAGGACTCTACTGAAACCGCGCTAAACTCATCAACTGATGTTTTATTTACTGCAGCAGTAGACCGCGCATCAAATTGATTTTATATTGATTAATCAATATGTTTAGCCAATGATGTTGTTATGCCATTACAGCGTTTACCTACCTGGGTACAATTAGGGGCGTTTTTTCTTGCGGTCAATGCCGGCATGATTAACGTCCTGGGTCTGGTGACGGTACTGCACCAGTCTGTTTCACATATGACCGGTAATGTCAGCATGCTGGCCATGGCCCTGCTGAACTGGCAACCAGAACAGATATTTTATCTCTTTCTGGTCACACTCTGCTATGTCATTGGTTCATCCTATAGCGGGCTGATTCTTGGAAATAGTCACTTTCGCCTGGGGCAGCTTTATGGTTACCCTTTAAGCCTGGTGGCTATTTTTATTTTGATCTGCTGGTTATTATTGCCCTATTTCCCGCGCTACGCCTTGTTATGGGCCTGTGTTGCCATGGGTGTGCAAAATGCCATGGTTAGCCACTATAAAGGTGCCATCATTCGCACCACGCATTTATCTGGCGTACTGACCGACCTCGGCTTGGCGATGGGCTACCGTTTGCGCGGTTTAGAGGTGGAATCACGACGCGTGGTTCTGCATTTGCTTATTTTGCTCGGTTTTTTAAGCGGTGGCATTCTTGCCAGCTGGCTATATCCTTATTTAAAATTAAATGCATTCCTGATCCCGGCAGTGCTGAGTCTGGTTCTCAGTCTCACGTATTGGGTGATTTATTTACGTTATCGACATCAACACGACTAATATCTGGACATTCTCATGGTTAAAAACGCATTGCAGGCACAATTGTTAAAGGCAGGATTGGTCGATAATAAAAAAGCCAAAAAACTGTCTAAACAGGCTGTGCATGAAAAACGCACCGGTGACGGTACCGAGGCTGAAATCAAGGCCAAGATTGAACAAGACAAACAGCAAAAAATGGCTAAAGATCAGGTGATTGAGCAAGAGAAAAAAGCAGCTTTGCAGGAAAAAGAACTCAAAGCCGCAATCATGCAAATGATTAATCAGCACAAAATCCGTGATACTGATGGCGATGCGGTCTATCAGTTTATTGATGACAGTAAAGTCAAAAAAGTCTATTTAAACCAGCAAATCTATAATGCACTGGTCGCAGGCAGTTTGGTCATTGCACGTGAAAATGATAGCTATGCGTTTTTGCCTAAAGCTCTGGCAGATCGTATCAATGCGAAAATGCAGGGCTTTATCATTGTGAATAATTCAGAGAAAAATGAAGAAACCACCGATGAAGAAGATCCATATGCAGCTTATGTCATTCCTGATGATTTGATGTGGTAAGCATCGCGATATCATTACTGAAATATCGAAGATCAGAAACCGGCGAATTCGCCGGTTTTTTTATTTGTATGGACTTTTATTGAATGATTTGCACCAATAGATATGTTTTAAAAAGTTATCCAATATTAAAAAATCTGATCCAAAACTATAAACTTGACCTAATTTTTTGATTAAAGAGAAAGATCGTTTGGAACAGTTTAATTTTATTCGGAATATTCAAGAATGGGCAGATCAGTACCCATGGCTGGAAATGCTATCTTCACTGAGTATTGTGATTTTACTGGCGATTCTTGCCAATCTATTTGCTAAACAGATTGTGGTACGCGGAATACGTCAACTGATTTCCAGAATGCCTTTTGCCAATAATCAGATTTTTGCTGAGCATAGCGTGATTCGCCGGATTGCCAATATTGTTCCGGCAGTCGTGATCATGAACGGCATTACCACAGTACCGCATTTATCTGACAAGATTGAATCCTTTGTGCAAATGGGTGCACAGGCTTTTATCTTCCTGACGATTGCCCTGGCCCTGGGTGAATTACTGAATATTTTTAACCTGGTCTATCAGCGTAATCCCAAGTCACGTAACAAACCGATTAAAGGTTATTTGCAGCTGGTCAAGCTGATTATTTTTATTGTCTGTGGCCTGATGATTCTCGGCACTTTCCTGAAAAAGGATGTCTTTACCTTGCTAGCTGGCTTCGGTGCCATGGCCGCGGTGTTGATGCTGGTCTTTCAAAATACCATTTTGTCGCTGGTGGCATCGGTTCAGATTTCATCTTATGACATGGTGCGTATTGGCGACTGGATTGAAATGCCCTCGCTGAATGCGGACGGCGATGTCATTGATATGTCATTGCATACCATTACGGTACAGAACTTTGATAAAACGGTGACCACAATTCCGACCAATAAACTGGTGACGGATACCTTTAAAAACTGGCGTGGCATGCAGGAAGCCGGTGCGCGCCGGATCAAGCGCTCGATTCATATTGATCAAAGCAGCGTACATTTTATGTCGGCTGAAGAACAGAACAAGCTGAAAAATTTTATTTTGCTGGATCAGTACCTGAATACCAAATCAGAGGAACTGGAACAATTTAACCTGCAACTGAGCCATCATTCGCAATATAACCAACGCCGTCTTACCAATTTAGGAACCTTTCGTGCCTATGTAGAGTTTTATCTGCAACAGCATTCCGGTATTAGCAAAAATCATTCCCTGATGGTTCGTCAACTACAGCCGACCAGTGAAGGTTTACCGCTAGAGATTTATGCCTTTACCAATACCACCGCCTGGGCGGAGTATGAAAATATCCAGTCTGATATCATGGATCATCTGTTGGCCATTATTCCGGAATTTGGTTTAAAGGTGTATCAAGCGCCTTCAGGTCTTGATTTAAAGGAAGCATTTACTCAACCGTCTTCCATTATTACTTAAAGATAAGTCATCCAATCTCAAGCCTGAGGTGCTGCTGCATTTCAGGCTTTTTTATTTCCTCATCTATTTAAAACCTGACTGGCATAAATCTGGCTTTAGTTTAATTTTTATAATCCAAGTTTTAATTGAGTGAATCATTTTGTGGCAATTTCACCCAATTACGGGCTTAAAAAAACAGAATCCTTTATAATTCCCGAAAAGCAAAATGCATGATAAGAGTACGATAATGTTTCGATGGCTTGAAAGACTGGTTGACCCCTATCCCACCAAAAATCTGAACCAACCTTTACCGACCAAGTTTTTTCCATTTGTCTGGCAGGCAGCCTATGGAGTCCGCCGTTATTTGCTGATTCTGGTACTGTGTACTGCCGGTGCTGCCAGCTTCGAAGCTTTTCTGTATTCAAAAATTGGTGAGCTGGTGAACTGGCTCAGTAAAAGCCAGCCCGATACTTTTCTGGAACAGCATGCTAGCAATTTAACCTTACTGAGTATTGTTCTTCTGGCCAATATTTTTTTCGCTAGCGCCCAATCCCTAATTAAGCATCAGATTTTGTATAGCAATTTCCCGATGCGTTTACGCTGGCGCTTTCATAATCTGCTCATGAAACAAAGCCTGGATTTTTTCCACAATGATTTTGCCGGACGATTATCGGCCAAAGTTATGCAAACCGCTCTGGCAGTACGCGAATTCTGGGTCATTCTGGGTGACATGCTGGCGTATGTGCTGATTTATTTCATCACCATCAATATTGTTTTGGGTGCAATTTCACCCTTGCTGATCATTCCACTGATGGTCTGGCTAGCTCTGTTTATTTGTGCAGCGTGTTACTTCATTCCGCGTTTGAGCAAAATTTCCAATGCTCAGGCAGATGCCCGTGCGGTCATGACTGGCCGTATTACGGATGCCTATACCAATATCCAGACCGTGAAGCTGTTTGCTCATGCCGGCCGCGAAAGCCAGTATGCCAAGACTTCGATGAAGGAATTTATGGTAACGGTATATAAACAGATGCGTCTGGGTGCGCAATACGAAATCAGCATCTTGCTCTTAAGTGTGGTGTTGTACGGTGGCGTACTGGGTACCGCGATCTGGTTGTGGATGGAAGGTCAGGCCGAGCTAGGCATTATTGCAGCAACCACGGCAATGGTACTGAAACTGAACAGTATTGCCGAATTTATGATGTGGCAGACCTCAGCCCTGTTTGAAAATGTCGGTACCATTCAGGATGGTATGAAAACTTTAGGCCGCAAAATTGCCATTGAAGATAAACCGGGTGCCAAAGAGCTACAGCTCAATCATGGTGAAATCAAATTTGAAAATGTCAGCTTTGCTTATAATGATAAAAATGTCATTGATCAGTTCAATCTCACCATTCGTCCAGGCGAAAAAATTGGTATTGTCGGCCGTTCAGGTGCCGGGAAATCTACCCTGATTCAACTGTTGCTGCATTTTTATCATATTAACCAGGGTCGTATCTTGATTGATGGTCAGGATATTGACGATGTGACTCAGGACAGTTTGCGCAAGAATATTGCATTAGTGACTCAAGATACTTCACTGCTACATCGCACTGTCGCGGAAAACATTAAATATGGTCGTCCAGATGCGACTGATGAAGAAATGTTTGAAGCTGTGCGTAAAGCCAAAGCAGAAGAATTTATTCCTAATCTGACGGATTTGCGTGGCAAAAAAGGCTATGAAGCCTATGTCGGTGAACGTGGCGTGAAACTTTCCGGCGGACAGCGTCAGCGAATTGCAATTGCACGTGTATTCCTGAAAGATGCTCCAATTCTAATTCTGGATGAAGCGACCAGTGCACTGGATTCTGAAGTCGAAGCCGCTATTCAAAACAGTCTAGACGACTTGATCCAAGGTAAAACCGTGATTGCGATTGCGCATCGCCTGTCTACTATTGCCCAGATGGATCGTCTGATTGTGCTGGATCAAGGTCGAATCGCCGAGCAAGGCACGCATGATGAACTGGTGGCATTAAATGGTATCTATGCCCAGCTTTGGCAGCGTCAAACTGGCGGCATGC
The DNA here is from genome assembly GCF_013417155.1 of Acinetobacter sp. YH16052. Taxonomy (GTDB): domain Bacteria; phylum Pseudomonadota; class Gammaproteobacteria; order Pseudomonadales; family Moraxellaceae; genus Acinetobacter. The sequence goes on from NZ_VPEO01000009.1 coordinate 97,420, forward strand.
TGATCGAGCAACAAATCAAAGCATCAAAAGATCATGAATAATATGATCTCTAGAAGATTTCAAAACTTCTGATGATTTGATTATCTTCAATACTGAAAAGGTCTGGGAAAAAGGAAAACTTTGCCCAGACCTTTCTTTTTAAAATCTTCTATACAGATGAATCTTAAGTTGCCATCTATCTGGCATTTTAATGAAATGACATAATTCTCTAGTTCTGAAAGCGCTCTGATAAAGTCCTGTTCAATTCTTAATAAAACTAGACCAATCGTCCTGTCCTGAGCAAACAGATGCTGGGATGCGACTTGTTCAATAAAATAATTTTAATTTCATCAATAAAATTATGCGGTTTAAATTGATTTTAATGCTGAATTCAGGCTAATCTGCCAGTGGCAGAGTCACAATCGCCAAAATTTTGTCCAACAATTTTAATGAAAAATTTGGCGGCTTCATGCCAATATCTATTTATAAATAAAAAAATTTGAATGAGTGCAACGGATCGCGCATGAAAACAATTGCTCCACGCCAAGACCAAGGAATTCCAGGTGTTTACGGTCTCCTGCTTCTCGATGTTATTTCCCGCTGGGGTTATAATAATGAGTCGCTTTTCCAACCTTTTGGCCTGACTAGTGAACAGTTGGCAGATCCTGATTTTCGTATACCAACCCCTGTCGCCAACGAACTGATGAAATATGCCCTGAAACTGACCGGCGAACCGACCTTGGGCTATCATCTCGGCACACAGATGCGGATCTCGATTCATGGCTTTATTGGCTATGCGATTATGACGGCGAATAATATTACCGATGCGCTGGTCTTGGCGAATCGATTTATTCAACTTCGCTTACCCTTCCTGCAACTATTTTTCTCGACCTTTGGTGCCAAAGCCACGGTACAGCTGCAAACCGATATTCAGCTTGAACCTCTGCGCACCGAAATTTCCATTGCCTTGATGATTGGACTGATCAGTATGGCCAAGGCCATTACAGGTGTTACTGATGCGACAGGAGAAATCGACTTCGATTTTAAGAAGCCGGAAGATTTTGAACGCTTTATGGCGAAGTTCCCCACCCATCAGTTCCGTTTTGAACAACCGCATTTAATTCTGAGCTTTGATAAAAGCTACCTGATGAACAAGCTGGTGCATGCCGATCCGATTGCCAGCCAGATTGCGATTAACCAGTGTGAAACGGAACTTTCTGCCTTGGGTGAACGGCATCGGATTGCCATGCGTGTCCGGGATATATTGACCCATGCTGAGCAACACTATCTCAGTATTGAAAGTGTGGCGGATCGCTTGCACATGTCTGACCGCACCTTAAAACGTCAACTCGCCGCCGAAGGCACCTCCTTTTCTACCCTGGTCGATGAAGTGCGTTACCGACATGCCACCTCGTTATTATCCCGGACAGATTTCACTCTGGAACAGATTGCCGATGAACTGGGTTATAGTGATGTCGCCAATTTTAGCAGGGCATTTAAACGCTGGAGTGGTCGCAGCCCGAGCAACTGGCGCAAAGATCCTTATTTATAAGGAAGTATAAGCCTTTTGTTTTGCTTAAAAAGAATGTATAAAACATGTCAAAAATGATCTTAAGATTTTTAAGGAGTTATCAATGAATCATCCTGCAGAATTAAAGTACGCAAGTACACATGAATGGGTGCGCATTGAGGGTGATCTTGTTGTGACCGGTATTTCCGACCATGCACAGGATGCGTTAGGTGATTTAGTCTATGTAGAAGCGCCTGACTTGAATCAGCATATCACTGCAGGTGAGCAAGCGGGTGTGGTTGAGTCGGTGAAAACCGCTTCAGATATTCATGCGCCTGTGTCGGGTGTGGTGGTAGAAATTAATCCTGACCTTGAAGATGATCCAGATTTCATTAATGATGATCCATATGGCAAAGGCTGGATCTATAAAATTAAGCCAGATAATATCGCAGATGTTGAAAAACTACTTTCAAATACAGAGTATGAAGCCGGGCTTTAATTTTGATTTTGGATAAAAAAATCAGCCTGAGGGCTGATTTTTTTGTTTTATCTAATAGAAAATTAGAATTTTTTATTCCGTTTCCGAATGATCTTCTGCATCTTTATCAGTTGTTTTCGGTTCTGTAATCATGGAAAATTGGGTGGCTTGCCCAGCCGGAGCATTGTCTTGACGATTACTTTTTAATTTGATCTGTAAACGTAATTCATTGGTTGAATCGGCATTACGTAATGCTTCTTCATAAGAAATTTCGCCCTGGTTATAGAGTTCAAATAAAGCCTGATCAAAGGTCTGCATTCCCAATTCCCGTGATTTTGCCATAATCGCTTTCAACTCATGAGACTCTCCTTTCAAAATCAAGTCTGAAATGAGCGGTGTATTTAACATGATTTCAATGGCTGCTCGACGTCCCTTGCCATCCTGAGTCCGAACCAAACGCTGTGAAATAATAGCCTTCATATTGGAGGACAAATCCATCAACAACTGATTGCGACGTTCTTCTGGGAAGAAGTTAATAATCCGGTCTAAAGTCTGGTTGGCATTATTGGAATGCAACGTACCTAAACAAAGATGCCCAGTTTCAGCAAAAGCAATCGCATGTTCCATAGTTTCTGTATCGCGGATTTCCCCGATCAAAATCACATCGGGTGCCTGACGTAAGGTATTTTTTAAAGCATTTTGCCAAGAATGGCTATCTACCCCGACTTCACGATGGGTAATCATGGATTTTTTATGCTTGTGTACATATTCCACCGGATCTTCAATAGTAATAATATGTCCTTCGGTATGGGTATTACGATAATCAATCATGGCAACCAGTGTCGTAGATTTTCCAACACCCGTTGCCCCCACCACTAAGATCAGTCCACGTTTTTCCATAATGACCTGCTGCAATGAACTCGGCAAGCCTAACTGCTGAAAGCTCGGAATGTCTGTGGTAATGGCCCGAATGACCATACCGACATTGTGCTGTTGCTGGAATACATTCACCCGAAAACGCGAAACACCCGGCACGCTAATGCCAAAATTACATTCCATGACCGATTCAAATTCCTGAATTTGTCGCTCGTTCATTAAGGCATACGCAAATAAGCGGGTCTTATCCGGCGTGAGTTTCTGCTGACCAAAGGGCTTCATCAGGCCCTGTCGTTTAATACTGGGTGGGAAATCTGCAGTAATAAAAAGGTCTGAACCATTATATTCAACCATCTTTGTCAGCATATGGTGCATAAATTTACGTGCTTCATCGAGCAATTCGGTTGTATACATATCGAGATTCCTGAGATCATGACTGGTCAGCCGGATAGAATGAGCTGGAGCAAGATCTCTAATAAATTATTGTTATTGTTATTGTTTATTTTTTAATTTAATTATTTTTATTCAATTTATAAAATCGTTCTAATCATTATTTTTATTTTCAAACGCTCTGATGAGCTGATTTAAGCATCTGGGAGATGCACTGATCAGCTTCATCCGATTCTGTCTTTCCCCAATCAATTGAGGAAAGACATCATTCAGTTTTAAGCACTACGCTTCAAACCTTCAATTCGTAGTGAGTCAGTCATATTTAACAATAGTTGTTCGGTTTTTTTCCAGCCCAGACATCCATCAGTGACTGACTGACCATAAGTCATTTGCTCAGAAATTTTCTGGTTGCCATCTACCAAATGACTTTCTAGCATTACGCCACGAACATTGGTCTGTAAGCGTTCTGCTACGATCTGTTCCAGTACTTTAGGCTGTAGCATCGGATTTTTTGAGCTATTGCCATGACTACAGTCAATTACCAATGCCGGTAAGTCGATCTGATGTTTGGCCCGGATTTTCTCAATTTCTGACAATTGGTAATTTGGTCCGCTATTCGAGCCACGTAAAATCAAATGTACTTTCGGATTACCTTGCGAGTGTAAAATACATGGTAAACCAGACTGGCTCATCCCCAAGAATTGATGCGGATGAGAGGCAGACTGGATGGCATCTAGTGCAATCTGGATCGAACCATCAGTACCATTTTTGAAACCGATGCTGTACGGCATATGGCTGGAAATTTCGCGATGAATTTGTGATTCGCTGGTACGTGCGCCAATCGCTCCCCAGGCCAATAGATCATCGAAATAAGCAGTTGCCATTGGGCTAAGAATTTCCGAAGCGATTGGCAGGCCCATTTCAATAATTTTTAGGTATAAGTCACGGGATTTTTCCAAGCCCAATTGCATATTGGATGAACCATCCAGATTTGGATCGTAAAGGAAACCTTTCCAACCCACCGTAGTCCGTGGTTTTTCAATATAAGTACGCATCACCAGGAAAATCTGATCAGATAGCTGTGACTGAAGTTGTTTTAATTTTTCTGCATAGTCTAGCGCGGAAGCTTCATCATGAATGGAACATGGGCCTGTGACCACCATTAAACGATGATCCTTGCCTTCTAATATATTTTGAATAGTTTGACGGTGTTCAGCGACTTGGCTGGCTAATTGCGAAGACAGTGGCAATTGCTGCTTAAGCTGCTGAGGTAAAATTAAAATGCTTTCAGCATGATGTTGTTGTGATGTATTTGGGGTATTCATGACTTTAATCCTGGGACTGGCAATCAGTCCAAACTTTTATTTGAGCGTTATGGGTCTAATCGAAGGTGTTGTGAGTGTCATTAGCTGACTAAAATAAGACCAATAAAAGTTGTTAAAGTATGAATAGTTAAAGTTTGTCATGGCTGTCTCCAAAATATTGTAAAAAATGAAAGGCATAAAAAAACCTGATCAGGGTTGCCGATCAGGTATAAACTGGTGGGCAACCTTTTCATTGCCCAAACGCATTCAGGCAATTAGCTAAACTGCCAGAAATAAAAATATGCGTTTGAAATGATAGGTTGCTTTAACATGTTATGTCTTTCATAAAATGTGATTCTGAAATTAAAATACGCGCTCTGTGATCATTTGACAAGCATTAAATATAAAAAAATATTTATTAACTTTTCTACTTTTATTTATTAATTCATCAAACCGTGAGATGTATCACTAAAATTGGTAAAACCCACAAATCTATTGCAGATTTTACCAAAGAAACTTCAGTTTAATCCAAAGATTAAAAATTAACGTGAAACACGATTCCAGGCATCACGTACTGCAAATTTAGCCTGTTCCCAGTTTAAACGTGATTCGCCTTTCATTTGTTCCCATTTCAGTCTCAAATCAGGTTCTACATCTTCAAAACGAGTATGGGCGTCATAACTGCCACGGTTTTCATAACCGACTCGATAGGCCGTATCATAATCACGGTCATAATCCAAATCGCTATAGGTGGTACGGGCATCTGAATAGTATGGCGTATTGATCGAATTATCACGCCAGTAAGCCTGTTCTTCTGTTGGATTTATAGCTTCGCCTACACCTTTACCTGCTAGACCACCAACAACAGCACCGACAACGCCACCGACAGCGACACCCACTGGACCGCCTGCAGCACCAATAGCTGCACCTGCAGCTGCACCACCTGCAGCACCTACACCTGTACCCACAGGATGTGCGCCAGGTTCACCCGTAATTGGATCAGCATTTAAATCATCGCGGACATCTTTAGGCGCATTCTTAATTACATCACGATCAAAATTATCATTCGACATAGAGCTTATCCTTATTCTTTAAAATGGTTTTAGCACGTATCTTCATACGTCCTATTTAATATAAGCATCTGGCATGTAATGACATTAGCAGGCGTGTTTTGTTTCAGTGACTCTCTGTGAGGCTTTCATGCACTAATGTATCCTGAATCAAGTGAAAGCCGCATAAAAAAGACCGGTTTAATACCGGTCTTTTTTAAAATTGAAAAAGCTTAGTCAAAATGAATGACCGTACGGATTGATTTACCTTCATGCATCAAGTCAAAAGCTTCATTGATCTGATCCAGTGGCATGGTATGAGTCACAAAAGGTTCCAGCTGAATTTCACCTTTCATGGATTGCTCTACCATTCCCGGTAATTGTGAACGACCTTTCACCCCACCAAAAGCAGTACCCATCCATTTACGACCTGTGACTAACTGGAATAGACGGGTTGAAATTTCTTTACCTGCTCCGGCTACACCAATAATTACCGACTGACCCCAGCCACGATGCGCACATTCTAGTGCTGAACGCATTACATCTACATTACCGATACATTCGAATGAATGGTCTACCCCCCAACCAGTCATTTCGACGATCACTTGCTGGATCGGCTGATCATAGTCTTTTGGATTCAGGAAATCTGTTGCACCAAACTGTTTCGCCAGTTCAAATTTATCCGGATTGGTATCAATCACAATGATACGGCCGGCTTTGGCCTGACGTGCGCCTTGTACTACAGCAAGACCGATACCACCTAAACCAAATACTGCAACACTGTCACCTTCCTGAACTTTAGCGGTGTTATGCACCGCACCAATACCGGTAGTCACCCCACAACCAAGCAGGCAAACATGCTCATGGTTGGCTTCAGGATTAATTTTTGCCAGAGAAACTTCAGCTACCACGGTATATTCAGAAAAAGTTGAACAACCCATATAGTGATAGATCGGCTCGCCATTATAAGAGAAACGGGTCGTACCATCTGGCATGACACCTTTACCCTGGGTCGCACGCACAGCAACACACAGGTTGGTCTTACCTGATTTACAGAACAAGCATTCGCCACACTCAGCAGTATAAAGCGGAATCACGTGATCGCCCGGTTTCAGGCTGGTGACCCCTTCACCTACTTCAACGACCACACCCGCACCTTCATGACCCAAAATTGCAGGAAATACACCTTCAGGATCTTCACTAGACAAGGTAAATGCATCGGTATGACACACGCCTGTATGGCTAATTTTTACCAGTACTTCACCTGCTTTTGGTGGAGCAACATCCACTTCTACAATTTCTAATGGCTGGCCTGGACCAAACCCAACTGCTGCACGTGATTTCATGTAAAACTGTCTTTTTTTGCTGATTTACAGATGACTAACAGTAACCTCTTTCTATTCGGAGATTCAACTATTAACATCACCAGATAAGGAATAAAAGATCCTATAATTAATGGAACATCAATGACTAAACCTTCGCCCTTTGTATGTTTGAGCATTTTTACTTTTAGCATCATGCTTTCTGGCTGTGAACTGGCTCCCAACACTGCTGAAGAAGCGAAAATTACGCCGGTTCGACCTGCGCACTGGATCGACAATCAACTTTCAAAACAGCAAATTAATAGCGGTAAAACGGCTTTCTTGCCGCTCTATGATGGCTTTATGAGTATGGCAGCACGTCTGCACCTGATTAACAAAGCTAAATATCATCTGGATCTACAATATTACATTTGGAAGGATGATTATATTGGCAATATGATCTTGTCCCAATTACTTAAAGCCGCCGATCGCGGTGTCAAAGTACGGGTTCAGATTGACGATCAAAATGGTACCCAGCTTGATGACAAGCTTCTTGCTCTAAGCCAACATCCAAATTTTGAAGTTCGGATTTTTAATCCCTATAAATTTCGTCATTTACGTGCGCTGGATTATGGCTTCCGGATGAAAAAGGTCAATCATCGCATGCACAATAAATTGATCATTGCGGATGGCACTGCAGCCGTGACCGGCGGCCGCAATATCAGTAGTGAATATTTTGATGCCAGTGAAGATTTTCAGTTCACCGATGTGGATATATTCTTCGCAGGGCAAAGCGTAACAGATGCCAATCAGACCTTTATTAACTTCTGGAATGATGATCTGAGTTATGACGTTCGACAGATCTTGAATGATGCCGGCCATCCTGAAATGCTTAAAAGGCTCAGAACTGAATTTGAACGAGAAGATGTTGACGAAACTGAACTCAAACGCCGGGTGGGCATTGCCGAGAAACAAGTCGAACAACACTTAAAAAAACAACCCATTCACTGGGCGCCGGCTTATTTTGTTGCGGATAGTCCCGCAAAAGCACGCCCCCATGCCAAAAATGGCGATTATATTTATACCCATATGCTCGAACTGATGGGTGAGCCAAAAAAACATCTGGAACTGGTGTCCTCGTACTTTATTCCCACGCAAAAAGGGGCCGACTATTTAACCCGCCGTGCGCAACAAGGTGTGAAAATCAGAATCCTGACCAACTCTTTTCAGGCCAATGATGTGGCTGCGGTGCATGCCTATTATCAGCAATATCGTCAGCAATTATTGAAAAGTGGCATCGAACTCTGGGAATTTAAACCCTACATTGTCCGTCCGGAACGGACCTGGTATGAAATTATGACTGGAGACATCATCCCGGCTAAAAACAAAAATAGCTCCAGTTTGCATGCCAAGTTTTTTGATCTGGATGGCATGGTGTTTGTCGGTTCATTTAATTTTGATCCGCGTTCAGCCTATCTGAATACCGAAGTCGGTCTGGTCATTGAGTCGGAAGATTTTCAGAAGGAAATTACCAGTGCGATGGATCAGTACTTACCACGCGTGGCTTATCAGCTTAAGCTGAATGAAAAAAATGAAATGATTTGGCTAGAACATCAAAAAGATGGCCGTAGCATTCAACATTCACATGATCCGGAAACTACAAAATTCCAGCGTTTTATGATGAATCTGGTGACGAAATTTCCCGGTGAATGGTTAATGTAATGACATTGGAATGACCTTAAAATTACATGCTATGAAAAGCCCGTATTTCGAGAATAGCCGATTAACCTAACTTAGTCCGATCATCTTTTAAAAGGTTTTACAGTCGATTGCGCTTACTTTAGAATTACACTTTTCTCGTATTTTGCGATTGTTCGCCCTCCACTCCCATGCAATTTTTTGATTTAAGCCGTCAGTTTAAGTTCAGTGATATTCTGACGCCTGTAAAAACTCTCCATGATTTATCCCAGCAAGAATGGTATTTGGCCAAAATTCGGGTGGAACATGACTGTCTGTCCGACTCCGATACGGTCGAGGGACAGGTAGTTTTGAAATCCAGTGAAAATATTCAACTTGAACTGGAATGGCTGATTCAGGATAGCGGTTATGAATTACAGGTTTTATTTAAAGGTGTAGAAACCGAAGCCACTGATGAGACCGGTATTATGTTGAAAGGTGCACAACTGGTCGATGAACTGCAGCAAGTACTCTCTGCCCAAGCATTGAGCTTATGGATTGATGGCACTCTTTTGCCGATGTTGCCCGAGATCCGTCAGGAAATTAAAGCACGTTTAAATTTGTGGGATTATGTCGAATACGATGGCTAATCGCCGAGTTTTGCATTTTTTAAAGAGCCTATGGGGCTCTTTTTTATAATCTGAATAACGATTTAGATTGATCAAACTGCCGTAGCTTCAGTTTTTTCAGGCAATGCCGAGCTGGGTAACTTGTTATAAAATTTATAAAAATAATAAGAGAATCAAGGCATGATTTCTGATAATGAATGGCAACAGATTCGCCAGGTGGTCGCTGATGCACAACGGGCCGCCATGCATTGCTCTATTGCAACGGTCAACTCTAAAGGTTTGCCTAGCATTACTCCGATCGGAACTATATTTCTCAACAAAAAGACCAGTACGGGTTTCTTTTTTGATACTTATTCCACTACTTTTTCTGAAAATTTACAGCATCAGCCGATGGCCTGCATACAGGCTGTGAACAGTAGCAAACTGTTTTGGTTTCATTCGTTGCTTAAAGGTAAATTTAAGCGTTATCCAGGAGTACGCTTATATGCAGAAATTGGGCCTTTACGTCCGGCCTCACCTGAGGAAATACAGCAGGTGGAGTCGCGTATTCGAGCTTTAAAATGGACCAAAGGTAGCCAGTTAATCTGGTCCAGCTTTCATCATGTCCGGGAGATTAAAATTAATAGCCATCGCTGGGTTGAATATCCAAATATGAATAAATAAAGCCAATAACTTACAAATAGTAAGTTTATGTCTTGTCTGTAGCCTAAAACCTCTTTAACCATTTTATCTGATTATTGGATTAAATATTAAACTAGACCCACATGTTCAAACATCAATCGGTAACTTTCGGCTTTTTTCTCTAGAGAAACCGGATATGCTCGAGAAGATGAAGGCATGCGATATAAATACAGATCACGTCCGACAAAATGGGCCTCGCTAGGCTGACCAATACTCGGCTTTAAAGTCCCTTCAGGCATAGACAGCATCATGGTGTCTGTGGCCTTGTCGCCTGTGGTCATAATATGATTGCACTGCGGCATTTGGCTGAGTAGTTGCTCAATATTGGTAGGTACTACAATTTCCAAAAATTTGTCTGAAGCATTGCCCTTTAAACGCCGGATCTGATAGCCACTATCAAAAATCGCAATCCCCGTTTCTGTTAAAAACTCCCGGATCAATTGTTCCTGAAATTTTTTATTGGGTAGATCTAAAAAGTAATCTTTATTTTCAAAGAAAATCAGTCCAAAAATCCGCCACATATCATTTTGATAGTTTGGATAATAAAAGTTCATTTTCCAGCGTGTGGCAGGTGGCGGAAAACTACCCAACATCAGTAATTTGGCATTGGGCGGTAAAAATGGCGGTAGCGGATGAGTTTCAATATCAGACATAGAATTAACTAAATTGAGAGATTCCAACTATTTTAGAAGGTCTTCCGAATCTTGCCAGCTACTTCTTGTCCCCAAAGTGTATAAACTTCCTTACTCGGATGAAAACCATCTGCAGCCATTTGCAAATTCATGGCACGATACTTCTCAATATCGTATTCAATCCATTGCATATTCACTTGCTGATTCACAAAATTTTCCAGTTGCTGGTTCATCTGTTTAGCATACTGGCCAAATAGCCAAGCCAAAGGATTTGGTAACGCCGGAAACATATTCATTGGCGGCACACCGGCAGCAATGATCAGTCTCGGACCAAATTTTTTCTGGATTTTGCTATAAAGCTGTTCCTGCTTCTGAATCCAGACCTCGGCAGGCATCAGTTTGGTCACATCATTGACGCCAACTGATGTGATGATTACATCATAGTGCTTGACTTCAATCTGGTCCAAAACATGAATTACTTTTGAGCTGGTATCGCCCGTTTTGGCCTGTAATTTCCAGTCAATTTCAAAGTCATTTTTCAGTTCATGCAGAATTGCACCCAGTAATGCATCATCCTGATGTTCTACTCCCACGCCTGCCGCTGCGGAATCTCCTAAAATGAGCAAAGAAAGTTTTTTACCTGTTCCAGTTCGGCCTTCACGTTTTCCCTGTGGTTCAGGCAACTTCAAGGTATTTTTCTTGACACGATTACCCTGAATGACAAGTGCAGGAATCAAGGCAATGGTGGCGGCTTTCAGCAACATAGCGGGCTAATTTATATAGGGATATACTTAATTTTACCTGAGTTTATTCTTTTGAACTATTTCCTCAACAGTCATTTTAAATGAATGTTCATCTAAATTTAACTAAGATAGGATTCTTGCAAAATACAGGCTTATACATCTTGCCATTGGGTAAAACATCAAGGATAAATATAAAAAAATCCCGCTTAAAAACGGGATTTCTTATGGAAATTAAAGCTTAGATTTTATAGTCATTCCAGCGATTCATACGCTTAAAAGTTCCCACATCATTAAAACGCACGCCCACTTCTTTCATTACTTTATGCGCCGTTTTGGACGTCAGTTGACGGATATAAAATGGCTCTTTGACCACAAAATGATGAATCGCATGGGTCGAACCAAAATTACAGCAGAATAACTGGAACGGAACCATCCACCATGGATTGAGCACTTGGGTTTGTTTGATCACATCACGTGGATCAATATCGCCATAGTAATGCATATTTGAGCTGACAAACTGCAAGCTAAAAGAACGGATAAAGTTCGGAATCACCCAGATGACTGCTAGCAGATTTACGATCGGCATCGCGTCGACAATGCCTTGCGACCAGAGCATCTCATAACCGAATAGTGGTGTAACCGCATTTAAACCATGAAAGACCATAAACAGGTAGCACAATCCATAGTAAATAATGCTGAGAGGTAGAAAGCCGAGTAACTGAGAAATCATGGCAATTTTACGTTCTTTTTCAGGCTGTTTTTCCAGAAAAAGATGAATCATTTTAAACATCTGAAATGGACGCAAATACACTGACATCAACTGGTCACTAATCACCAGAATTCGGCGAATGCCCCAAGGCATACCATTACTGATGCCACGCTCTTCCAGGTCATGTTCAGTGCCTGAATATTTATGATGATGCAAATGTAAACGATGACGTGCCCATGGACTAATCGTGTTTGGACGTGCCAGCCAGACCAGTGCCAGCATCAAATGATGTGCCCAAGGTGTTTTTTTGAAATACATATAATGAATGAGGTCATATTCCAATTCATGGGTCAATGACGCAAAAATCGCAATCGAGGGAATGGTAAACCATGCTGAGAGATAACCGGTTCCATATGCTACCGCGCATGCAATCATACCTGCGCAAGCAAAGCCTAAAATACTCGCACCGATAAAGTTCTGATGTTTGAGTATGGGATAACGAGCACGCACCTCTTCCCCGGCCTGGGTAACGATACTTCTGACCTTGCAGATTCGCTGCTGGTCAGTCATATCCGCAGATGTAGACATATGGACAACCTTTAATTTCTGAACGGTTGTACATTAAAAAAAATTCTAAAAAAGAGAAGTTATCTTTCCACTTTTAGAGTGAGTATGTCTAAGTTTTGGACAGTTTGGAAAAGTTCTTAAAATTGGCGAAAATTAGGAAAAGTAAAAGATGGTCTTTCTCATGAAACGAAAATTTAAAAGTAATTGATTTAATTGCAAATTCATCAATAAAATAAAAATATAATTTTTGATAATTTAAAACTTTATTTTAATAATCAATATATTAGGATTTATAAGATTTCGCTTTTTTGTAAATTCAAGCTATACATTTTTTAGAAAAAAATACTGATTCAGAAATTTTTCTCAGTTTGTCATAAAAAATAAAAAGAGAAGCGCTCTAGCTTCTCTTTTTATAGATCTAAGAGCGCTTTTAACCTAACTTGTTCACCAGTTTAAGTGGTAATACTTTCATGGCTAGACCGAGTGGCAACCAAGGCCATTTCGGCACATAAGCCTTAACTGGTGCTTTTTCAATTTCTGCTGCCAATAAACGCGAACCAGTTTTTTCATCTACTTCAAAAGGTAGCTTTTTTGCCCCTTCATTAATTTCAGTACGAATATATCCTGGGAAAATGGTGGTCACTTTTATTGGCGTATCGATCAATTCAGCTCGAATGCCTTCCGCTAAATGAGCCACGCCGGCCTTACTTGCACCATAAGCCGTTAAATGTTTTGGCATACCGCGCATTGCACTCATAGATGAAATCATCACCAGATGGCCAGAGTTTTGTGCACGGAAGATTTCAACTGCAGCTTCACATTGTGCTAATGCCGAAATAAAGTTGGTTTCAACCGTGGCTTTATTGATAGCAAAATTACCTTTACCAATCCGGCGGCCCTCACCGACACCAGCATTCACAATAACTCGGTCAATGGTGCCAAAGTCTTCTTTAAAAGCACGAAACACTTCAAACACTTGATCGTAATCGGTGACATCTAGTGTTTTGGCAATGACTTTGATGCCATATTGGCTTTCCAGTTCCTGCTTTAAGATTTCCAGACGCTCCAAACGACGTGCACAAATCGCCAGGTTATAGCCTTTTTTCGCAAATTCACGTGCCATACCGGCGCCGATCCCTGAACTTGCACCGGTAATTAAAATTGTTTTAGCCATGTATTTACCCTATTCCTTTATTTTTCTAGCGTATTAGGTTTTCAATCTCATTTTAAATCCAGGTCAATAAGTCTGGACGCTGTGCTTTAATAAAATGATGTTCATTTAAACTGAGTAGTTGCGGTTCATTACCCACCAGACGTAGTGTCGTGATACTGGTATTGGTAATCGCCCAGTTCAGAGCAAAGGTTTTCTCCGGACTAAGGCCCAAAATTTTGCCTACAGCCACAGAAATCACCCCACCTGAGGTATAAACTACTGCATAGCGTGGTCGGCTTTTGGACAACTGGTCACACAGATTTTCTAAGCCGCTTTCCACGCGTGCTTTGAAACTTGGCCAAGATTCATCATATTCATGGTGATAATCATCGCCAGTCCAGCGTGCAATTGCACCGCTAAAAATCTTGCTCAGATAATCCCGTGGATTTTCATGTTCTGATACATCCTGTTTCAGCAATTCAGGCTGATTAAAGCGCGGCTCATAACGGGCGAATACCTGCTGATGATTAAATTCATTCCAGGCACTATCGGTCAGAATCTCACTTTCCGGAAAACATTTGTCCAGTGATAATTGCGCTGTCTGTTGATGGCGTTGCATGGAACCAGCCACCACATAAGGCGCTTCTTTCAGGATTTCTTCAAAATATCGACCCAAAAGCTTTGCCTGTAACTCGCCGTTGGGCGAAAGTTGATCGTAACTTTCTGCGCCAAAAGAGGCCTGGCCATGCCGGATCAAGTAAATGGTAGTCATTTTGGCATTATCTCTTTAAATTTAAGCACATACTTTTGTGCAATCTCATTGGCTTCCAGTTTTTGCTTGCCAATCAGTTTTAAGGCACGAATATGCAAGGCATGAATCACCACCCAGAAATCCTTGAATGCTGGATTATTAGTCTGTTTATGGTAATAACGATAATAGATCTGCTGGGCAATGACCGCGAGACGGAATACACCAAACACCTCATAAAATGTCCAGTTCTCAGGCTGCAAACCGGTTTTTCCCAAATAGTAATCCACCACTTCTTTACGGGTGAACATGCCTTTTAAATTGGTCGGCTGACGACGTGTTGCTTTAAAAATGGCATTATCAGTATCTTCCACCCAATAAGCCAAGGCAGAACCTAGGTCCATCAGCGGATCGCCGAGGGTTGCCATTTCCCAATCCAGTACACCAATCACTTCCGTTGGATTTTCTGGATTCAAGATGACATTATCAAAACGCCAGTCATTATGAATGACACAGGTTTTAGAATCTGAAGGAATATTATCTTTAAGCCAGTTGCGTACATATTTAAAGGATGGAACATTAAGCGTTTTGGCCTTTTCATAACGGCCATCCCAGCCTTCTACTTGGCGGCGACAATAGCCTTCACCCTTACCGAGATTTTCAAGTTCAGTCCCTTGATAAGGCACCTGATGCAGTTCGATCAGTTTATCAATCACATTGATACATAAAATCCGGATATCGGATTCAGTAAGCTGCAGCTCAGGTGGTATTTTGGCGCGAGGGATAATTCCTTCCAGACGTTTCATGACATAGAAATCACAGCCAATCACTGATTCATCCTGACAAAGCGCCACCATTTCAGGCACCACCGGATAATGTTCAGACAAGGCTTTTTGTACATGATATTCACGTGCCATATCATGGGCTGATTTGGCTTTGGTACCTTGCGGCGGACGACGTAAAATTAGATCGGCATTGGTATACTGTAAACGGTAGGTCCAGTTTGAAGCTCCGCCTGAATATTGGGTCACTTGCACAGGGCCTTCAGCATTCACATTTTGCTGAATTAGCCAATTGGTGATGGCTTGTACATCCAGTTCTTCACCTGCACGAACTGCTCCACCTACATCAATAACCGCCATAATTTTTCCTTAAAATTTTTTAATACGTTGCAATCTTCTATTTAAGCCAGTTTATTTTTTGTGGCGTGTACTGTAGCCACGTTTTGCCAGTTCCAGTTTGGCAATCATGCCCTTATGCACTTCATCCGGGCCATCAGCCAAACGTAAGGCACGTGCCTGGGCAAAGAATCCGGTCAGTGGCGTATCACGAGAGACACCGGCACCGCCGTGGATCTGGATTGCCATATCGACAACTTTTTCCAGCACACTTGGCGCAACGACTTTAATTGCAGAAATTTCAGTCAGTGCCGCCATATTCCCTAAAGTATCCATTTTATAGGCGGCATACAAGGTCAAAAGGCGTGCCTGATCAATTGCAACCCGGGCTTCCGCGACACGTTCCAGATTGCCACCGAGTTTTAAAATCTCTTTGCCAAATGCGCTACGGCTCATACCACGGTCAATCATCAACTCTAAGGATTTTTCCGCAGCGCCAATACAGCGCATGCAATGATGAATACGGCCTGGTCCTAAACGACCTTGAGCAATTTCAAAACCCTGACCGGCGCCACCAATAAAATTCGCTACCGGAACGCGGACATTTTCAAAACTGACTTCGCCGTGGCCATGTGGTGCATCGTAGTCACCAAATACAGGTAGCATGCGTTCGATTTTAACGCCGGCAGTATCCACAGGAACTAAAACCATCGAATGCTGATGATGACGGTCTTTTGTTTCATCTGGAGTATGCGCCATAAAAATAATGATTTTGGCGTTAGGATCGCCCAGACCTGATGACCACCATTTACGGCCATTCAAAACAATCTCATTACCTTCCACCATCGCCGTTGCCTGCATATTGGTGGCATCACTGGATGCAACTGCAGGTTCAGTCATACAAAAGACTGAACGGATTTTTCCTTCTAAAAGTGGCATCAGCCATTCTTGTTTTTGTTCTTCAGAACCATAACGCCACAATACTTCCATATTGCCGCTATCTGGCGCATTACAGTTAAATACGACTGGTGCAATCAGACTACGACCTGAAAGTTCGGCAATATGTGCATATTCCTGAACTGATAAACCTTGGCCACGTTCAGGACAAGGGAGAAACATATTCCAGAGGCCAGCTGCCTTGGCTTTGGCTTTTAAGCTTTCCAGTTCTGCTGGCCATTGCCATTTGGTCCAGTCACCGCCTTGATTCAACTCATGAACCTGCTGCCAGAAATCAGCTTCAACTGGTTCAATTTCCTCAGCAATAAATTTTTTGGTTCTATTTAAATAATCTTGTGCACGTGCTGAAAGCTCAAACATCTCTTTTATCCCTCTAAATATTCTAATTCATACGCTTTACAACACCTTAACCCAAAACCTATTATGAATAAAATGATTTTAACCCATACAATATTATGCATTATATTCATTCCAAAACAGTCATGGACCTGCGAAATTTTCATCGTATCGACATTAACCTTTATCCGCTTTTTATGGCAATTTATGAGCAGAATAGTATTTCTAAAGCTGCACAGATTTTATCAGTTAGCCAGTCTGCTGCCAGTCATGCTCTGCAACGTTTAAGACAGCATTTACAAGATGATTTATTTGTACGTACTGGTAGCAAAATGCAGCCTACGCCGTTTGCGGAACAGATCTATCCTGAGCTGAAGAATGCACTTTTTTCGATTCAAAATATTTCAATACAGCATCAGCAGTTCAGACCAGAAATGATTCAGAGTTTGAAAATTGCCGTTCATGATGAAATTGAGCCAATGATCTTTCCCAGACTCGTTCAGCACTTTCAGCAACTCAATCTGGAAATTCAACTTAGCAGCATGAAGCTGGACCGTAAAAATATAGCAGCAGACCTCGCCTCTCAACAGATTGATTTTGTCATAGATCTGGAACAAAACATTGCTGAAAAAATCCAGTTTGAACGCCTGGTGCAAGATGAATTTGTAGTGTGTACACAATTAACAGAAATGAATGAGCAGATTTATCTTGCCTCGCCTCATATTGGCGTGTCATCACGCCGTACTGGTGTTTTGGTTGAAGATATTTATTTAAGTCGGAAACAATATTCACGACAGATTTTTTTACGCTGTCAGCATTACTCAACTGCTCTGCAAATTCTGGAGCAGCAAAAGACAGCCATGCTGACTATTCCTAAAAATGTATTGACGCATTTACAATTGGCTACCAGTCTAAACATTTTTGAAGTCCCTGTGGAACTGCCGAAAATTAATATGGGGATGTATTGGCATAAGGATTTGCAAGAGAATAAAAGACATCAATTTTTGAGAAGTGAAATTTATAAAATTTTTACTTAGGCTATTTATAAAGGAATGCAAGTTTACTTAGGCTATTTTTATATAAGCTTAGATGGTTGCATCTTCATCTTTTCAGTAGAAAAATATACTTAGGCTATTTTAGCTGGTACAAAACTAAACACTGAGTGATTAGCTTTTAAGCCGTAGATCTACTGGCTTTGCTCTAAAATGGCTCGACTTTTAGCTGTGATTTTACAGCTGGTTTTGCTGATTTGGATCTTGCCTTTGTTAAATCTCTCCATCACCTGGCAAATTGTGCTGGGCCTCGTACTGCTGTGTTTTTCTTATTATCTGCTGCATAAAATTACAGTTTATTTAAAAGATGTTTTCCGCCCCTTTAAGAAAGGCAAAAAATACTGGTGCTGTGTAAAAGCCGTAAGTGATGGTGATACCCTCACCTGCTACCGTTTTAATATTCGTCGCTCTGAGACCAAATTGCGCTTTGCTTTTGTCGATGCCCCTGAATCATCACAAGCCTATGGCAAGGAATCGCAACGTCTGGTCAAAAGCATGGTGAATAATAAAATGGTTCGGGTCAAGATAACCGACATTGACCGTTATGGTCGCTGTGTGGGTGTCGTCTATCGCAAAAATATCAATGAAGAGATTGTCAAACGTGGTGCAGCGTGGGTCTATGAAGAATATATCAAAGATAAAAACCATTTACGCTATATGATGGAGCTGCAAAATAAAGCTAAGAAACAGAAAAAAGGCCTTTGGAAAGGCAGTCGCCCTGTACGTCCAAGTGTTTATCGTAAGCAGGTAAAATCGTAAATTTGATTTTGTCAAAGATGAATTGCAAATGATAAAAAGTGATCAGGACATTCTGATCACTTTTTTTTCACTCATTTTAGTTTTACTAATTTAATAAGCCAAATGCACCAGAAAGCGGAATGCGCCAGCAATCAGGGCCAGCGTTAAAAATCCTGCCAGCCACAACCCTACAAACCATAATGCCTGTTTGCCTTTCATGACCACTCCTTAATGATAGCCATCATCGCCGACCCTGACCTTATGCCGGAATACCCAATAGGACATACCGGTATAAATCACAATAATTGGAATCAGGATCAAGGCGCCAATCAAGGCAAATAGCTGGCTATTTTCATGCGCTGCTGCCTGCCAGATAGTCACGCTTGGCGGAATAATATATGGCCATAGACTGATCAAGAATCCGGTATAGGCAAGGAAAACCAGAACAAGCATATAGGTAAATGGGCCTAATTCACTGCGCCTTTTACAGGCACGTAAGGCCAGCCAGGTAAATAGCAGAACCAGAACTGGAACTGGCATAAAATAGGTGAATTGTGGCTGACTAAACCAGCGTTCGGCAATCTGTGGATGGGTCAACGGCGTATAAATACTGACAGCACCCAATATGATCAGCAAGGCCATAATCAGCTTAGGCATCAGTTTAAACATTCGATCCTGCAAGTCATCTCCGGTTTTATAAATCAGCCAGCCACAGCCTAATGCCGCATAGAGCACCACCACACTGATTCCGGTAAAGATACTGAATGGAGTGAGCCAGTCCAGACCACCCCCAACATAGACACCATTTCGGGTTTCAATCCCCTGAATATAGGCCCCTAAAATCATGCCTTGCAGGAAACTAGTGATCGCAGAACCACCGATAAAGGCTTTATCCCACCAATGCTTACTGCGGTTTGCCTTGAAGCGGAACTCAAAAGCCACGCCGCGGAAAATTAAGGCAATCACCATCAGAATAATTGGCATATACAGTGCCGAGAGTACGGTCGAGTAAGCAAGTGGGAAAGCTGCAAATAACCCTGCACCACCCAGTACCATCCAGGTTTCATTGCCATCCCAGACCGGAGCCACGGTATTCATCATGACATCACGTTCATCCTGATGCGGAAAGAAAGGAAACAAGATGCCGATGCCCAGATCGAAACCATCGAGAATGGTATAAATCAATACACCCAAACCAATAATCACAATCCAGATTAATGATAAATCAATCATTTTTTGTCCTCCTGATCCGGTTGTTCAGGAACTTCTTCGATACGTTCGCGAATACTACTTAATGGTCGACGCGAGGCCTGAACCACATCGCTATCTGATTCATGATCTGGTCGGGTATGAATAAAATCCGGGCCTTTGTGCATCAGGCGCAACATGTAGTAAATCCCGATACCAAATACTACACAGTAGACAACTACAAAAATAATCAGGGTCAGCCCCACCTGTTCAGCGGAAACCGGAGACAATGCATCCTTGGTTCGCATGATGCCGTAGACTACCCAAGGCTGACGGCCGACTTCTGTGGTAAACCATCCCGCAAGCATGGCAATAAATCCGGAAGGTCCCATAATCAGGGCAAATCGGTGCAATGCACGGGACTCATAAAAGCGACCACGGGTACGTGCCCATGCTCCCCATAACGCCAGTAACAGCATCAATACGCCGAGTCCGACCATAATCCGGAAGCTCCAGAACACCACCAGCGAATTCGGCCGGTCTTCAGGCGCAAAGTCTTTAAGTCCTGTAACCTTTCCATCCATCGAGTGGGTTAGAATCAGGCTACCCAAGTTGGGAATTGCGACTGCATATTTGGTTTCTTCGGCCTCCATATCTGGAATACCAAAGAGATATAAGGGCATGCCTTCGTCATGATTGGTTTCCCAGTGCCCTTCCATGGCTGCAAGTTTGGCTGGCTGATGTTCAAGGGTATTAATACCGTGCATATCACCGACGATGACCTGTAAGGGCGCGAGTACCAGAAGCAGCCACATCGCCATGGAAAATGAAGTCTTGACCAGTGCATCACGACGGCCTTTGATGAGGTGCCATGCGGCTGTAGCAGCGACCAGTAAGGCGGAAACCAGAAAGGCAGCCATGGCCATATGGGCCAGACGATAAGGGAAAGATGGGTTAAACACGATAGCAAGCCAGTCTTGCGGAACAATCAGGCCATTTTCAATCGCAAAGCCTTGTGGGGTCTGCATCCAGCTATTGGAAGATAGAATCCAGAACATGGAAATACAGGTGCCTATCGCAACCATCAAGGTCGAGAAAAAGTGCGCCTTTGGTCCCACTCGCCCCCAGCCAAATAACATGATGCCCAGAAAGCCCGCTTCCAGAAAGAAAGCGGTGAGTACTTCATAGGCCAATAAAGGTCCAGTCACGCTGCCTGCCACCCGGGAAAACTCACTCCAGTTGGTTCCAAACTGGTAGCTCATGACCACACCAGAGACGACACCCATCCCGAATGCCACAGCGAAAATTTTCACCCAGAATTTGAATAGATCCTGAAAAATCGGATTTTGGGTTTTGAGCCAGCGCCATTCCAGAATGGCCAGAAAGCTGGCCAAGCCAATAGAAATTGCCGGAAAAATGATATGAAAAGATACAGTAAAGGCGAACTGTATTCGTGCTAACTCTAATGCAGTTAAACCCAGAGTCATAAGCTTCACCTATGCATTGTTATTTGGCATCTTTGCCCTTCAATTTTTAAGTCATGAATTTTTCTAGTGATATGGCTAGCTTAGGCGTGGCTGTTATAAAAAGTATGTAGTCTTTTGTTGATTATTTTTTAATCAGGTTAAACTATGTAACTCTTGCTGATAAAGAAAATATTACTCTGAATAATTTTTAAAACTCTCCTCTTGAGCTTTAGATAAAACAGGCGTAAATTAGGCCTAAATTTAGTTACCCAGGTTAACTAACCATATGTTTTCCGAATCTCCCCGACTTCGTACGCTGTTATTACGCTGCGCACGACTGATGAGCGATGAGATCAATACGATCTTGTTGTCATCTCAATTAAATTATTCCTTATGGCAGGTGTTATACGTCATCCAGTCAAAGCAACAATGCACGCTGGCAGATATTTCCAGTTATCTCAATGTATCCAAGCCCGGTATTACTAAGCGGATTCAGCAACTGGTTGAACTCGATCTGATTGCCCAACTCGAAACTGAAGACAAACGTCAAAAGCTGTTCAAGTTGAGTGAGCAAGGAATTGAGACCTTTGCGATGTGTTCCAAACAGATCGATGCATTTGAAGATCAGTTGCTTGAGCACATTGCATCAGATGATCTTGAAGGCAGTAAAAATACCTTGATGCAACTCATTCAGCAGTTATATCCCTCATCTCAGGACAGACCTCAATGAGCCAAGAACAAGAAGCGCCTTTATGGACGCCCAATTTTATCCTGATCAGTCTGGTGAATTTCCAGCTGGTTCTGGTGTTCTACTTACTGGTGATTGTGATTGTCGGCTACTCAGTGGCTGAGCTAGGGGCTTCGACTGCACAAGCCGGTCTGGTATCAGGTCTGTTTATTGTCGGCACCCTATTCGGACGATTATTGATCGGAAAATTACTGAATCGGCTGGGTTTGAAAAATACGCTTGTCATTGGCCTGACTGGCTTTCTGCTCTTTTCCGGACTGTATATGATTCCGGCCAAGCTGGAAGTTTTATTGGGTATCCGCCTAATACACGGTTTTATGATGGGTATGGCTTCTACTGTACTGGGTACAGTGATTGCACAGACCATTCCTTCCACACGGCGTGGTGAAGGAATTGGATATTTCAGCATGAGCAGCACCCTTGGCACAGCGATTGGTCCCTTTGCCGGAATCTGGCTGATGACAAATTTTAATTATCAGGTAATTTTCATCTTTACCAGTATTGTTGCGCTCAGCTGCCTGATCTGTGGGCTATTTATCCAGCCACCACGCCTTAAGGCAAGTCATTCGTCAGCAGTCTCTACTCCGCAAAGCACCAGCAAACTGGCTCAGTATATTGAACCGAATGCGCTACCGATTGCACTGATTGTACTGCTGGTGGCTACTTCTTATTCAGGCATATTGTCGTTTATTCACTTTTATGCCAAAGACATTAATCTGGTCGAAGCAGCATCATTCTTTTTCTTAATGTATGCCTTTGCCATTTTGCTGTCGCGTCCTTTTACTGGCCCCTTAATGGACCGTAAAGGTGAAAATATCATTATCTATCCTGCCATTGTGATTATGGCACTGGGAATATTGCTACTCAGTCAGGCGCAAAATTCTGTGATGTTACTCACTAGTGCAGCGTTACTCGGTTTTGGTTTTGGGAATATCCAGTCAGTGTGTCAAACCATTGCGGTGAAAAGTACAACATTGCAGCGTATGGGTCTAGCAACCTCAACCTTCTTTATTGCCCTGGATGCCGGTCTTGGTTTTGGCCCGTATTTCCTGGGTATGCTGCTGGACCAGATTGGTTATCGCCAGCTTTATCTGTTCTCGGCGCTGCTCACCCTAAGCTGTCTGGCCTGGTATTACCTTCTGCATGGCCGTAAAGCAGGAAAAGTACAGCCTTCTCATTAAAAGCTTTTAAAAGCGCCGACTAAACCGGCGCCGATATTCCAACGGCGTCAGACCGGTTTTTTTATGAAATAAACGGCGGAATGAACTTGGATCCTGATAGCCGACATTTTGCATAATCACATCCACAGCTTGATCGGTTTCTTCCAGTCGTTTACGTGCGGCTTCAATCCGGATCGCTTGTAGATATTGATTGGGCGGTATGTCTAAGGCTTGTTTAAAGCGTCGAATCAGGGTTCGGCCAGTCACATTAAACTGCTCTGCCAGCTGGTTCAAACTAAAATCTTCATGAAAATGCTGCTCTAGCCAGTTCTGGATTTTTTGTACCAGTTCATCATGGTGCGGCTGGCCAATATTCAGCAATGAATAAGACAACTGGCTATCACGGCGGTAATCAATTACGAAAGATTTAGCCGATTGCATGGCCACCTCAAAGCCATACAAGCGCTCAATCAGATGCAAACCCAGGTCAAACCAGGCCAGGCCTCCACCTGCACAATAGATATTCTGATCCCGGCTAATCATCAGATCGGCATTCAGTTTCACCTTAGGATAGCGTGAACGAAACACTTCCTGAAAACCCCAATGTGTTGTTGCAATCCGGTCATCTAAAATGCCTGCTTCTGCCAGAAAAAAATTCCCCGTACAGTTTCCTGCAATTAAAGTCGCCTCTGCATGTGCAGATTTTAAAAAATGAATCAGTTCTGGATTCTGTTGCAATACATCCTGAATCGGTGCAGCGATGGTCGGTACCACCAGAATATCTGCAGTTTGAATCTCTTGATAAGAAAAATGTGCCTGCAACTGCAGCCCATTGATACACCGAATCGGATGTCCCTCCGGACTGGCGATACTCACCTTAAACAGGCGCTGTACATCCTGCTGCTGGATCCGGTTCCAGCTTACGCCAGCCATGGCAAATAAATCGACCACGCCCGTAATGGCCGAAGCCAGTGCCCCATCAAAGCCTAAAATCACCACATCTTGCATATTTTTTTATTTGTCACTTTTCACCCGATTCATGTCATTATTGACAATCCTCCTCAATAAAAGCAACTGCTAGTCTTGATGCTATCTCAAGGATTGCACATTCAGGATAGTACCGTGACCCAACTGATTAATGATAAAGATCTGCATTTCCAGCTTTATGACGTATTCAAACTTGAAGCGCTGACTAAACTGCAACGCTATCAGGATCATGACAAAAATACTTTCGACAGTATTCTGGAAACGGCAAAAGGTATCGCGACTGATTATTTTGCGCCGCATAATGCCAAAGCTGATCAACAAGAACCGAACTTTGATGGCAAACAGGTCAAAACCATTGATGAAGTGAAGACAGCCTGGCAACAGTTTGCCGATGCCGGCCTGCTTTGCGCCCAGCATGATTATGCAGATGGTGGCATGCAACTGCCCACTTTGGTGAATATGGCCTGCAATGCTTATTTTATGTCGGCCAATCCGTCCACCGTGGCTTATTCTTTTCTAACGGCCGCTGCGGCGAACCTGATACAGGCTTTTGCCTCCCCAAAACAAAAGCAAATATTCCTACCGCATATGTTGAGTGGCCGCTTTGCTGGCACCATGGCCATGACAGAGCCGAATGTAGGTTCCTCTTTGGGCGATCTGACCACTAAAGCCATTCCTCAGGCAGATGGAATTTATAAAATTAAAGGCCAGAAAATGTTTATTTCGGGTGGCGATCAGGACATTAGCGAAAATATTGTGCATCTGGTCTTGGCGCGGATTCAGGATGCGCCGCAAGGCGTGAAAGGAATTTCCCTGTTTATCGTACCAAAATTCAAAACCAACGAGGATGGTTCACTCGGTGAAGCTAATGATGTACAGCTGGCTGGCTTACTGCACAAAATGGGCTATCGAGGTACTACATCTACAGTTTTAAGCTTTGGAGAAAATGATAATTGCTTAGGCTATTTAATTGGTGAACCCGGTCATGGCTTAAAATATATGTTCAAGATGATGAATGAAGCACGTGTGGGTGTCGGTCTGGGCGCAGCCATGATTGGTTATCGTGGCTATCTGGAATCTCTGGATTATGCTAAAAACCGTCCGCAAGGCCGGCCAGTTCATGAAAAAACACCTGACTCGAAACCAGTAAATATCATTGAACATACCGATGTCAAACGCATGCTACTGGCGCAAAAGTCATATGTAGAAGGTTCGCTGGCACTTTGCTTATTTGCAGCCCGATTAATTGATGAACTTCAGGCAGCTCAAGATGAAGATAGTGCCATTCTGCTTGATCTCATCACCCCGGTGGTCAAATCTTTCCCTTCTGCCTATGGTCCGAAAGCCAATGATCTGGCTATTCAGGTCCTGGGCGGCGCGGGTTATACTCGTGAATATCCGGTGGAGCAATGTTACCGTGATAACCGGCTCAATCCGATTCATGAAGGAACTTACGGCATTCAATCTCTGGATCTGCTGGGACGTAAACTCTGGCAGCATAATGGCAAAGGGCTCAATCTGCTCATGCAGCGCATCCAGAAGACCTTGTCAGAGATTCATGAACCTAAGATAGTGGAACTCGCAAAGATCTATAAACAGCATCTTGCCACTGTGCAAAAGACTACACAGATTTTAGGCCAGGCCTTGCATCAAGGCAAAGTCAGCGAAGCTTTGGCCAATTCAAGCCTGTATCTGGATATGATGGGTAAGACCATCCTAGCCTGGCTATGGCTGGAAATGGCGAATCAGGCTCAACTCAAGTTTGGCACATCTTCGCAGGCAGAAGATCAGACTTTTCTGGCAGGGAAAATTCAGGCAGCTCAATATTTTATTCGCTGGGAACTCCCTGAAATTGAACATCAGGCCAAATTACTGATGCATCTGGATGATACTTGCCTGAATATGCAAGCCGACTGGTTCTAGGCAGAATTAATCAAAAAATGCGCCTTTATCGGCGCATTTTTATTTTGTAATTCATTAAGCTGTAGAGTTATTTACACCAAATTTTTTAAATAGCTTGGCACGCTTGGAAGGCAAGATATTGGCCTTGCTTAAATCGCCCTGATAGTGCTGATATACCCGCTGATCCATGATTTTGTACCATAAAGGTGGAATCAAGGCTGGAATCAGCATGGTTGCATAACCGCTGGGTAATTCTGGCGCTTCATCAAAATGCCGCAACGCCTGAAATGGACGGCTTGGAAAAGCATGATGATCAGAATGGCGCTGTAATTGGTACAAAAACAGATTGGTCACGATATTGTTATTATTCCAGCTATGTTCTGGCAAGGTTCGCTCATAACTACCATCCGCTTTCTGTCCACGTTTCAGTCCGTAGTGCTCGATATAATTCACAATCTCAAACAGGCTAACGCCATAAAATGCCTGTGTCAGTGTATAAGGAATAATTTTCTTGCCATACGCCTTTAGCATCAAGGCATGATAGCCGGCACTCATGGCCCAACCATGAAACAGCTCATTTTCCTGATTAAAGAATTTCAGTCCCTTACGCTCGAGCCGTCTTTTTTCAATCTGGATTGCAGATTTTAATCCGCCTATTACGGTACGTGGCCAGAAACGGTAAAAAGATTCACCCATTTTTGAAGATGCCGGATCTTCTGGTGTCGCCACCCGTTTATGGTGTCCATAAGGATGTTCGATCCGGAAATGGTTATAGCCCAAAGGCATCAGGCTGGCATGAGACCAGTAATGGTCTTTTTTCTGGGGACGATGGCTGAGTTCATGTGCGGTATTCACCCCCACACCATTAATCGCACCCATAGAAACTCCAAGCAGTACCTGATCCAGCAAAGACACATTTGGCCGGCTTACGACATAACCGGCAAAGGCATTGGCTGCCATTTGCAAGGGAATAAATGCTTTTACAATGCGGTCATAATAAGGATCGTTAACCAGTGCCTTGATCTGCTCATCATTTGGGTTATTGGCATCATCGCCAATCAGAGCATCCAGAGTCGGAATGATTACGTGCAGTAATAATAGTCCGCCCATGGCAAAGACTTTTTTAGTCGCTTTGGGACCAAAATGATAACCGGCCAGAATTCCCATTCCGATCACAGGCAGACCTGGGCTGAGCAACCAGCCAAAACGTTTTTTATCCAGCTTGACACCTTTTAGTGCCGACGCTTCCTGCGTAAACTGCGCTTTCTGGATTTGTGCAGGGGCATTCATTGCGACCTTCCTTTTTTATGTTACTCTGCACTTATAGTTGATTATTTCAGCAGTAGCGAACAGTATTCAACGTCCAGAAAAGCTATGTCAGCGTCTTTGGCACATGCTGCCAAATTCTGGCCTAAAATTACAAAGTTAAAAAATTTATAGTCAATTAAATGAAATAAAACAGAAGAATAGAGTTAGGCATGGATGCTTTAAGTAAAATTTTTGATGATATTCATCTGGAAAAATCGGAATATCTTTATCTGAATGTATTTCATCCGGGCGGCTTTGACTATCAACATGAACCCTTTATGCTGGCCTATATCCTGTTACAAGGACAGGCGCAATTAAAGTTCATGAATGGTGATCGACTGGAGCTGCAGCAAGGTGATCTGGTGCTATTACCCGCAGGTTCCTCCCATCATGTTTCCTGCCCAGACAATGCCGATTTTTCTGAGCACCATGCGATTAATCCTTATTTTCAGAGCAATGTACAGCAATGTATTGATCTCAATCGGGAAAATTCGGCGGAGCATAGTTTCATACTGGCTATTCGTTCTAGCTTGGATATCCAGATGGCCAAACCTCTTTTGAGTGCATTACCTAAATACCTGCATATTCAACATATTCTGGGTGATACCGCACCGGAATGGTTACAGGTCGGCTTGCAATTTCTTGCACTGGAAACCCAGCAGCTTCGTCCCGGACGTGACAAAATTCTGGATCATCTGGTCAGTATTTTACTGATTGAATGCGTGCGAGATTATATTTTAAACCTGGAAAATGCCTCGAGCTGGCTGAATGCGCTCTCGCATCCGGAATTATCTAATGCACTGGCGGCGATTCATGGCAAACCTGAACAGTCCTGGACCGTAGAAAGTCTGGCCGAACAATGTCATATGTCACGTTCCAAATTCGCCCAACTGTTTACCCAGATTGTCGGTGAGCCACCCCTTGCCTATCTGCAACAGCACCGCCTGCGTCTGGCAGCGCAATATTTACGAAATAGTGGATTTGGTATCCAGCAGATCGCTTATCTGGTCGGTTATTCATCCGAGACGGCGTTTAGTCAAAGTTTTAAAAAACAGTTTGAACAGACGCCGACCCAATACCGGCTGAATTGTCAGAAGAACCAGTCTTTATTACCAGACTAAAATTACTGGACTAATGCCAATACTGCTGTGACCGGATCTTCGCTATTGCCAGAAAGTAGCTGCTTGTGCATGGTGATATGCTGCATAACCTGAATCTGCGCTGCTTCAATATCCATCAGTTTTTCAATTTCAGCTGCCAGATTTTCAGGTGTAGCAGCGGATTGGATGAGTTCTTGAATCACTTTTTTGCCAGCAATTATATTTGGTAATGAAAAATATGGGATTTTTACCAGTAATTTGGCAATTCGATAGGTCAGCCAGTGCAATTTATAAAAAGTCACCATCGGACGGTGCAGCAACATCGCTTCAAGCGTTGCAGTTCCAGACGCCAGTGCAATAATATTGGATGCATTCATGACCTGACGGCCAATTTTGGATTCAGCGCTGGTATTTTCCATCAAGCGAATTTGGGTTTTTAAGCTCTCAGGATAAGTGGCCAGTAAACTTTCGATTTGCTGCTTGCGTGCATCATTAATCGCAGGAATCAGAAAGGTATAATCCGGATATTTGTGATGCAGAATATTAGCTGCATCCAGAACCAAAGGTCCCAAACGCTCAATCTCGCCACGGCGGCTTCCCGGTAATAATGCAATATATTTCTGATGTGGATCGAGGCCTAATTCTGTCTGAGCCTCCAGAATTGGATTTTCAAGCGGCAATTGGCTAGCGAGCGGATGTCCGACAAAAGCTGCAGGAACATCCCATTTTTTAAAGAACGCTTTTTCAAATGGAAACAGGCACAGCACCAGATCAATACTGGCTTTAATGCCATGTATACGGCCTTGACGCCATGCCCAGACCGAAGGACTGACGTATTGCACGGTTTTAATCGGTAACTGTTTTTGTTTAATGGTTTTTGACAAACGCAGGTTAAAATCAGGCGCATCAATCCCGATAAAAATATCGACCGGATCTTTAGTCCAGGTTTCCACCAGACCATCCCGCACAGCAAACAGTTTTTTAATATCTTTTAAAACTTCTACAATGCCCATCACCGATAAAATATCCATCGGATAATAGCTTTTAAAGCCTTCAGCGATCATTTGTGGCCCACCGATACCTTCAAATTCAGCATCAATGCCTTGCTCACTAAAACGGCGAATCAATTTTGCGCCAAGCGTATCTCCAGAGACTTCACCGACCACGATTCCAATTTTAAGTTTTCGATTTAGCAAGTGGGTTTCCTCTCAAATCCGCATGGAAATTTATTGAATCGGGATTCTAACATAATCCTGTGGCTATTCCGGAAGAAGCTTAAGCATCTTCTAATTTTAAGAAACTCGCCGTTTAGAATGACTTAGTCGATGAGGGAGCTTGCATAACAAGAATTAAATCGACATTTACAGCTACATTAAATTAGATAGAAACGGGTTAAATCGGGCAGTTAAAATCAATCATCATATTCGCACTTTATACATAACCCAGTAAATAAACATAAAAGATCACCTAATATTCTTCACCTAGCTTTATCTTTTTTATGCATAAGTAAATCAATAATCAAGACAACGACTTATATCCAAAAGTCATAAGATATGCTCGTTTTTTGATTTTGGCATATATGCATGTTTGGTCCGATTGAATTTATTTTAGCAGGCGTTCTGGTAGGTTTTTGTGTAGGTGTCACCGGTGTGGGTGGTGGTTCATTAATGACGCCAATTCTTATCAGTTTATTCCGGATTGAACCACATATCGCGATTGGTACTGACCTGCTCTATGCCGCGATTTCAAAATTCTGTGGCTCGTTCGTACATGCCAAGAAAATGAATATTGTCTGGCCGATTGTGATCTGGCTGGCCGTTGGCAGTATTCCCGCATCTTTTGCAACGCATTGGGTACTCGAGAACTATCTGAGCCAATCGACACATTACAAAGCCGTCCTGACCATGGTCTTGGGCTTTATGCTGACTATTACCGGCTTATCCATTCTGTTTCGCACCCAGATCGAAAATCTTTTTAATAAATACAGAAAACAAGAACTACCGGATATGACCCAAGATCTGGAAAAAGTGAAGCTGCAAGCCAAAGAAAAGCGCGTTGCTATCATCATCATGGGCATTATCTTGGGCATATTTGTCACGCTATCTTCAGTGGGTGCCGGTGCATTTGGTATCATGGCACTTGTAGTGATGTTCCCGAATCTGCCGATGATTCGTATTATTGGCTCTGACGTGGTGCACGCGGTATTACTGACACTGGTCGCAGGTCTAGGTCATATGTCTTCAGGCAACGTCGATTTCATGCTGCTCATGTGGTTATTGGTGGGGTCTATTCCGGCGATTATTGTCGGCACTTTACTCAGCTCACGTATGCCGGAAAAACTGATCCGCAAAATTTTAGGTATTACCCTATTTGCGCTGGGCGTGAATTTCATGATTAATCCTGTGAAATCAAAACCGGCTCAACCTGCTGAAACAGCAATGATAATTGTGAATCAAAATTCCCCGTCCGTTTAAGTTAACTATCCGATTCATCACTTTTTTTTCAAAGAAGTATTCATCTTTTTTATAACAAAGTGACGCATCATTCATGTTATATTCGGGCTATTAAACAACCTTTTGTATGATCGAACCAGTGACGGCAATGAATACACAACAGTCAAATCCTATTTCAGCATCAGATATTGATGACGTGAATATCCACAGCATGATTCCTCTTGTAACCCCTGCTGAGCTTAAAGCAGAGTTACCGTTGACTGAAACTGCTTATCAAACCGTACTGCATGGTCGTGAAACGATTCGTAAAATTCTGGATGGTGAAGACAAACGCCTGTTCGTTGTAATTGGCCCTTGTTCTATCCATGATCCGGCGGCGGCGCATGAATATGCTGAACGCTTAAAAGTACTGAGCGAAAAAGTTAAAGACAGCTTATACATCGTGATGCGGGTTTATTTTGAAAAACCACGTACTACCGTAGGCTGGAAAGGCCTGATCAATGACCCGGATATGAATGATTCATTCAATATTGAAAAAGGTCTGCGTATCGGTCGCAAGCTATTACTTGAACTGAATGAAATGGGCTTGCCATGTGCCACTGAAGCACTTGATCCAAACTCGCCACAGTATTACCAAGACCTGATTTCATGGTCAGCGATTGGTGCACGTACCACAGAAAGCCAGACCCATCGTGAAATGTCTTCTGGTCTTTCTTCACCAGTCGGCTTTAAAAATGGTACTGACGGCGGTTTAACGGTCGCGACCAATGCGATGCAATCTGTGAAACATGGTCACAGCTTCCTCGGTCTGAATGATCAGGGTCAGGTGGCTGTGATTCGCACTTCAGGCAATCCTTATGCTCACGTGGTACTGCGTGGCGGTAATGGCAAACCGAACTACGATGCAGGCTCGGTTGCCGATGCAGAAGCTGCTCTAGCCAAGGCCAAAGTCAGCACCAAGATCATGATTGATGCCAGCCACGCCAACTCTAACAAAGACCCGTACCTGCAACCACTTGTACTTAAAAACATTTCCGAACAAATTCTTGATGGAAACAAGTCAATTGTTGGTATTATGGTAGAAAGTCATCTTAAGGGTGGTCGTCAGGACATTCCGGCGAACCTGAATGATATGGAATACGGTCAATCCGTTACGGATGGCTGTATCGACTGGGAAACGACTGAAGAAGTTTTACTCGACATGCATGAGGCATTGAAAGACATTTTACCTAATCGTTAAATGATCTGACCAACGCCATCGCTAAGATGGCGTTTGCATTTCTAGAACAAGGAAAATTTATCTGATGAATGATATTGAAACGGCATTAAGCCAGATTGAGAATTTTCAGTTCATACACGAACATCTGTTTAGCTCCGGTCAACCGACCACTACCCAATTACAGCTGATGAAAGAATACGGTGTATCTACTGTCATCAATGTGGCGCTGACCGATAGCGAACAGTATCTGCCGCATGAAGATAAAATTTGCCTTGAGCTGGGACTGAACTATATTCAGGTTCCGATTTCCTGGGAAACCCCTTCAGACAATCAATGCCTGCTGGTACTGGACCTGATCGATCATCTGGTAAAAGAGCAAATGGTCTGGGTACATTGTTCGCAAAACTACCATGTCAGCTGTCTGATGTATTTATATCGTCAATACTATATGGATATGGATCTGCCTACAGCACAAGAACACTTGCATCAGATCTGGGAACCGAATGAAACCTGGACCGGTTTAATGCATGCGGTTGCTCTACAGCTACAAGGCCGTAAAGCAACTCAGGAACTGGAACTTTCCTTGATTAATCCGAATTATTTTGCCTGATTTTATTTGCTGTGGCTCAATAGCACGGTTGCCATGGACATAATTCCTTCCTGACGACCGGTAAAACCTAACTGTTCAGTGGTGGTGGCTTTGATACTGATTTGAGTCACATCAACATCCAAGACATCTCCAATACTTTGACGCATCGCCAGATTGTGTTTAGCCAGTTTTGGACGTTCACAGGCCACGGTAATATCGGCATTATTCAGGTGATAACCACGATCCAGAATTAGCTGATAAACATGCTTGAGTAGTACCCGGCTATCAGCACCTTTAAACTCAGGATCTGTATCGGGGAAATGCTGGCCAATATCTCCCAGCGCCAAAGCACCCAACAAAGCATCACAGAGTGCATGCAGCACTACATCACCATCCGAATGTGCTTTCAAACTGTGAGTATGCGGAATTTGAATGCCTGCCAGAGTGACAAAATCACCTTCTTCAAATGCATGCACATCCAGCCCCTGGCCAATACGAATTTGTGCGATCACCTTATACATCCTTTAGAAATAGCCCATTGAAATCTTGTACACTTGCTTTCTATTTCGCTATAGTTAGACCAAGCGTAACACAGTGAAAGTATAAGCGATCATGCTACTGAAAACTGATATAAATATGTTGAAAATAATTGGCCTGATGCTCGGTCTGGGGATGATTTCTACAGGTAGCTCGGCGATCACAATGAACTGTAACGACGACAGCCAAAAAGCGGCTGCCATGAATAAAGTCTGCTCAGCATCGCTGGCTGAATCTCGTGAAAAACTCACGGACCAATACTTTACTGCTTTTCTGATTACTGATGCACCTGTGCGCTTATTGCAAGATAGCCAACAATTATGGGCGAGCCGTTTACAACAATGTAAAACCCTGGACTGTTTTAAACAGCAGTTTGAATGGCGTTTAGATGATTTAAATGTCTATATTTCACTGAATCAAAGTCTGACCCAGCATTATATTAAGTTTGAACAGGGACAAATCGCCAAGCAGCCTGTACATCTCAAGATTCATCAACTGACCAAAGACCGGATCAAGATTGAAGGCCTGGCATATCGTAATCCAAATAACCGGACCGAGAAGCAGACCGTTCCTTTTTTAGCCTATACCACGCCTGAGACAAAAAACCAGATCACCGATAATGAAAATGACTGCCGCTATGAGTTTAACTATAGTAAAGCCATTTTAGCGGTCAGTAGCCAGCAGAAAGGCTGTGAACGCTTTACCGGTATTTATCGACTATATGATTGATTTAATTTAAAAATATTAAAATTTATTGTTATATAAAATGATATCTTTGATGTAAAAAATAGCCCGCAAGCGGGCTATCAATTTAAGCTGGATAGTATTGCGCAATTTCCTGACTAATCATCGCAGCCGTTGCAGCTGATAAAGTCCAGCCCAGATGACCATGTCCGGTATTGTAAAAGACCCGCTCATGTTTGCCACGGCGTACCACAGGCATCATATTTGGCATCATGGGGCGTAAGCCTGCCCACGGAACAACATGCTCAGTACACAGGTCAAAATTACGATTGGTCCAGTCAATTAAAGGTTGAATTCGGTCAGCACGAATATCCCGGTTATAGCCATTAAACTCGGCTGTTCCTGCAACACGCAAACGATCCTTGCCTAGGCGTGACAAGACAATTTTCGCACTTTCATCTAGCAGACTGACCCAAGGTGCGTTGTTCTGGCTCTGCTCATCATTCAGTTGCACGGTAATCGAGTAGCCTTTGACTGGATAGACATTGACTCGTTCACCGAGTATTTCAGCCAATTGATAGCTGCCAACCCCTGCACAGACCACAATGGCATCTGCATTAATTTCCAGAACATCCTCTGAAGAGGAATGGACATTTTCAGTACTAGGTTTGCATTTAACCCGAATATTCTGAGCCTGATGATCAACAACAAAAACATCTTGACCAAACTCAAATTTCACGCCTTTTTGCATACAGGCTTTGGCCAAACCGGTACTAAATTTATGAATATCCCCGGTGGCATCGCTCTGACAGTAAAATCCTGCATAATAATCGCCAGTTAATGCAGGTTCGATCTGCTTGATTTCTGCATTGGAAATGGCATTGCGCTCCAGACCACCGCT
This sequence comes from Acinetobacter sp. YH16052, assembly GCF_013417155.1. GTDB lineage: Bacteria > Pseudomonadota > Gammaproteobacteria > Pseudomonadales > Moraxellaceae > Acinetobacter. The sequence continues at coordinate 132,289 of NZ_VPEO01000009.1, forward strand.
ACACAACAGATCATTGACTTTGATCGCAACATCATAATCTGTCTTGTTATGATAAAAATGTAAAATTCCACGTTTTTCTAAATTGAAATCAATATTTTCTGTTTCGGCAATTTCAAATAAGCGTGCTCTTGCCAGTAAAGCCAGCCGTACAGTCTCTCGGGTATTGGCTTCATAATGTTTGATATTGCCCAGAAATTCCATGAGCCAGCTGTATTTATGCACACTGAAAGAAGGATTGAGCAAAAGTGGTGCGGTTTTTTGTGACATCCATTTGATGCCTTTGAGTACCGTGGCTTTCTGGTTCCATACTTCGGCATTACAGGCAGAAAGCTGGCCGCCATTGGCAAAGGATGTTTCCATTGCCGGATAAAGATGCCGATCAACCACAGTCACTTGATAGCCTGATTGTGCCAGCTCATAAGCTGTGGTTACTCCGGTAATACCGGCCCCAATCACCACGACATGACGCATAGACACCTCCTTGATTATATTGATGTCTTTTCCCATCTGTCATGTGTACCTGAGAGCTTCGGTAGATACATTGCACATCAATGCGGCCACCTTCCCCTTCGGTGAGTGATTGAACACTTCTCTCCAGAGTTTTTATCCATTATCACAGTCCTTTTGCCTGAGAGTTTCCTGGGAACTTGCTCCTTCGGCGAATGCAGAAGCATTTCTCTCCTGCAATAATGTTTTATTATCATGAGCAATTTATATACCATTTTTAGGAAAAACATAGTTTTTATTTATGTTAATTCACGTGAATTTATCTGTGATTCTTTTTAATTAAGAGCATACATGGGTGATGGAGGATATTGCCTAGATATCAAATTTTTAGATTTTGCTGTCCTAAGTAAAATGAGCAAGTTCTATCCTTTATAAAATTCCAGAACTTATTTAATTTTGGCGCTTAAATAGAACTCAACATTTGCTTAGGCTATTTTAATAATTCAAAGTATATGTCATCCAAAGCAAAATTTAGAATTTTATCATTTATTCTAGAATTTTAGATAATCCAAGAAAGCATCAGTACTAAGCTTCCTGCTGCGACCACTGTTTGTACACTGATAATACTAGCCATTAACTCACTATCGCCACCATACACCCGGGTTAAGACATACGAAGCTGAGGCGGTAGGAAGTGCAAAGAACAAGACCAATACCTGAGTAGTTAATGCATCAATCTGGAAAATTTTACACACTAAAAATGCAATCAGCGGCATTCCGAACAGGCGACCAAAGGTTATCAGGCTGAGTGGCAATACATCACGCTGAAAACCCTGAAACTGTAAGGCTGCTCCCACACACATCAAACCGAGCGGCAAAATGCACAGTGCAATCTGTTTAAGGAACTGCTCTGTTCCAGTCCAGAGTGACAAACCGGAAAGATTAAATAAACCGCCCACTATACAGCCTAAAATTAATGGATTTTTAGACAAATCCAGAACGATTTTTTTCAGCTGCATATCGTGGCTACGGGTAAATGCCAGCACTGACAAGATATTCACCAAAGGAATACACAGCACCATGATCACAGCGAAAATAGTCATACCCTGCTGCTGAAATAAGGCGCTGACAGCAGCAAGGCCAATATAGGTATTAAAGCGCAGTAAACCTTGAACATAGACGCCGAAACGCGCATAGGAAATTCGGTAAATTTGGCGCAAGATATACAGCGCAATACTGACCACAGCCATGATGCTAAATACGACCAGTACTACATCCTGAATGACATTCATTTGAATCTTGGCAGTGGCCAGATTTAAAAACAGCATTACCGGAAACAATGCATAATAATTTAACTTTTCAGCGCCTCGCCAAAAATCATCACTCAACCATTGCCTACGCTTAAGCAGATAACCAAAGCTGATCAGTCCGATGAGGGGAAATAAAGAAGTTAAAATAATATGCAGCATGTGACATCCTGGTCTGTTTTCTGCCTAATCTTAAGCCGCTTAGACTGAACAGAAAACTTAGCATATTGATGAGCTTTTTCACCACTCAATTTAAGTAGCAAAAAACTTGAATTTTCACCAACTAATCATATTGATCTGATGATTTTTTCTAAAATCAGTAAATGTAACGGAATCAAAGGTTCTCCGAGCTTTTGACCCAGTGGATATGCTTCAATCTTTTCAGTCAGCTGATAGCCATGGCGCTGATAATATGCCAACAGTTCAGTACGAACATTTAACACTGACATCTGAATCACGTTCTTCTTAAATATTTCGAAAATATGGGATTCGGCAAAGTCCAATAATTGCTTGCCATAACCCGAGTTTTGCTCAGCAGGTGCAACAGCAAAGCTTCCAATCTCTGCTACTTGCTGCCCTAAGCTCACGCCAATACAACCAAGAAGCTTATTTTCAATTTCCAACACAAACAGCTGAAAATCTGCTGAATTGAGCAATTCATATAACTGTTGTTCTTGAATACGATCACCCTGGATCATTCCTTCTTCTGTGGTCCATCCACCCCGAGTACGATAAGCTGTATTAATTAGTATGGTAAGTTGCTGAATATCAGCTTTGCTTGCCAATCGTATATTTTTATAGTGATTCATTTTATAAATAAAAAAAGTCAGACCGGAGTCTGACTTTAAAACAATTTCACTTTAAAGTTAAAGCAAATTATTTAGGTTCAATCGGTGCAAATGGCGCAACTACATCGGCATTTTGCGCACGGTGACGCATGAAATGATCCATGAGTACTATCGCCAGCATCGCTTCAGCAATCGGGGTTGCACGCACACCCACACAAGGATCATGACGGCCTTTGGTCAACACATCAGTATCTTCACGCTCAATATTGATGGTTTTACCCGGCGTGGTGATAGATGCAGTCGGCTTCAACGCAATCGCAACACGAATGTCCTGACCGCTAGAAATACCGCCTAGAATACCACCAGCATGATTGGCCAGGAAGCCTTCTGTGGTGAGTTCATCACGGCTTTCATGACCAAACTGTTCAGCAACGCCAAAACCATCACCGATTTCTACACCTTTAACGGCATTAATCGACATCATGGCATGCGCAATATCAGCATCCAGACGATCAAAGACTGGCTCGCCCCAACCGACTGGCACTTTAGATGCAATGATCTCCAGTTTAGCGCCACAACTGGTACCTTGCTCACGCAAAGACGTCACTAGCGCTTCAAAACGCGGTACTGCATCCACATCGCCACAGAAAAACGGATTGTTTGGAACTTCGTTCCAGTCCAGTTTCTCTGCTTTTTCAGTACCAATCTGGGTTACATGACCACGAATCTCAATGCCAAATTTCTCGAAAAGGAATTTCTTGGCAATTGCACCCGCAGCAACACGCATTGCCGTTTCACGCGCACTTGAACGGCCTCCACCACGGTAATCACGGAAACCATACTTTTGGGTATAGGTATAGTCGGCATGACCCGGTCGGAATGTCTGCGCAATATTGCCGTAGTCTTTCGATTTTTGATCCGTATTACGAATTAACAAACCAATTGAAGTACCGGTGGTTTTACCCTCAAACACACCGGAAATAATTTCTACTTCATCGGGTTCTTTACGTTGGGTTGCAAATTTCGATGTACCCGGCTTACGGCGGTCCAGATCCTTTTGCAAATCAGCTTCAGTCAGCTCAATGCCGGGTGGAACCCCATCGATGATCGCCATCAGACCAACACCGTGAGATTCACCACAAGTCGTTACACGGAACAGTTGCCCTATACTATTACCTGCCATGTCAAACGACTCCTTATGCTTGAATAGACTGTATGAATAAATCACGGTAGGTACGACATTGCTCTGCAGTCAATGCAAAGATACCCGTACCACCTTTCTGGAATTGTAACCAGTAGAAATCAACCGAATTAAAGTTTTGGCGCATCGCCCATTCTGAGTTACCCACTTCGATCACGATCAGGCCATTCTCAGTCAGATAATCTGCTGCTTGAGCCAGCATTTTACGCACCAGATCCAGACCGTCCTGACCTGCAGCAAGTGCAAGCTCAGGCTCATGATGGAATTCCTCAGGCAAATCAGCCATATCTTCCGCATCGACATACGGCGGATTAGATACGATTAAATCGTATTGGTTTTCAGCTGGAATTTTTTCAAACAGATCTGATTCAAGCAAAGCGATCTGATATTGCTTGTCATGATGCTCAGTATTGATTTGCGCAACTTCCAAGGCTTCTTTCGAAATATCAGTCGCATCTACTTCCGCTTCAGGGAAAGCATAAGCCAAGGCAATTGCGATACAGCCGGAACCGGTACACATATCTAGAATGCGTTGTGGTATCTTCGGATTCGGGTTTTCCGGCAAGTTATTAACCGCTTCACCCATTTGACCATGTTCACCCAGGAAATACGGGGCAAAACGGTTCTGAATCAGTTCAGCAATCGGTGAACGTGGAATCAGCACACGCTCATCGACATAGTAGGGTTTGCCGTCGAAGTAAGCCAGGTTCAATAAATATGAAGTCGGTACTTTTTCATTAATACGGCGTTCCAGCAGACTTAAAAATTCGGCTTTTTCACTTGGCAATAATTTGGCATCTAAAATTTCAGCGTCCGCTTTCCACTCTAGTGACAGGGTTTGCAGCACTAGCGCTGAACTTTCAGCAAAATAATCTTCTGTGCCTTGGCCCAAATGTGCATCGTATTGACGTAATGCTGTCACACCAAAACGAATAAAATCACGAATGGTGGTTAAATTTTCAGCGGCTTCCTGCATATGTTCAGGGCTAATAGTCGGTCGATCCACTTAAGGCGTCTCCAAGGTCATTTTTTTAAACGCCTTATGATACCTTGTTTTGCCTGCTTTTATAATGCTAAAAGTATGAAAAACACGAATTCTCTACGCCTACAAAAATTATAAAACTCCTGTTTTTGTGAGTGATTATGCAGATAAATGTTTACTTTATTCAGAGGTATTTCTGTTAAATTTGCATGCTAATGCTATAATGACTTATCGGAACCCGGACGCATAAGAGCGGGATTGATAAAGATTGGCCTGATCCATGATCAAAGCCAGCATACATTGACCCTGTTGCTGCTTAGCATATTTTCCTGACATTCTAAAGTTACATTGCTGGGACAGTTTACGCTCCCACAATACATGCTGACTGCGGATAACTGCAGTCTGATTCGGATTCAATTTAAAATAAGTTTTATAGTTTTTCTTCAAACGTTTATTATGAACTTTCAGCTCTTTTTCCAAGCATTTTTCCGCTTTGGGTGTATTACCATAACTAAAATTCATGCACTGTGTATATTCCTTAGAATACCCAACAGCAGCTTGTGTCTGAACCGCAGTACCCGCAAAAATTGCAACTAAAAACCATGCAAGACGCATAACTTCCCCTTGACCGAAACCGGTACAATCCCAATAAATGTTTAACAATCAATATTGTTTAAATTATCCACTGATATTAACGCAGTCCGGACAAAAATCCTATGTCTTTCTCGGACTAAAAGATTAAACAGTTGCACAATTGAAAATTGGCCCATGACCCACATATAATCCGCATTCAATCTTCAAACGAGCCCAGATCTATGAGCTATAAGCACAATAATCTTATGGCGATGCGCCAGAATTACTGGAATGATCAAGCCTCCAGTCAGGTGCAGCAAGAAAAGGTATTTTTGCAGTCGACCTTAGTGCAACATGGCGTATTTACCGATGCGACATTGGACGATGCTAAATATCTGTTTTTTGGCTTGCCAAGTATTGTGATTGTAAAAGGCTATGCTTTGGGCTTCATGCATGACAGCGTACAGTGCCTGATTCATCAACATATTCAAACAAATAAACAACAGTTACAACAACGATCTGAATTAAAAATCCAATTTCAAATGGCATAATGCCCTGTCTAAACTGATACAAACTGGTGAATAAATGAAAGCTTGCCTAGCTTTTACTATAAATTCAGCGGCTTAAACTTTTTTAATACGTGCAGAAACGCTACTATCCCTTACAATGATTTATTCTGCTTCATGCTGATGATGAAAGGATTGAGTTTACATGTCAGATCAGAACGATAAGCTTAAACAACTGAAAACCTCCTCTATGGATCGACGCTTATCGATCGCAAAGGCATCCTTGCTGGCAGGCACGCGTTGGGCGGCTTCTAGTGCAAGCTCCATGTTCTCAAGCGAAGAAGAAAAAGAAAAAAAACGTAAAAAAGCCATGAAAGAACAGGCCGATTATCTGGTAGCAGAAATTGGCAAGCTGAAAGGGTCTATCGTTAAAATTGGCCAGATGATGGCGCTGTACGGTGAGCATTTTCTGCCAGAAGAAGTCACTCAGGCCCTCAATACTCTGAACAATCAGACGGTAGCATTGGCATGGCCAGCCATCAAGACCCAGTTACAGCAACAACTCGGCTCTAAACTCGACGATCTCACCATTGATCATGAACCTTTGGGCACAGCTTCTTTGGCACAGGTACATCGCGCTACCCGAAAATCTGACGGCATGGAACTGGTGTTAAAAATTCAGTATCCGGGTGTGGCAGAAGCCATTGATTCGGATATGAGCCTATTTAAAAACATGCTGAAATTGACCCGCATCGTGCCACAGACTCGCGAATTCGACCAATGGTTCGATGAAGTCCGTGAAATGATGCATCGTGAAGTAAATTATCAGATTGAAGCAGATACCACGCGTCGTTTTGCTGCCCGTTTAAAAGATGATCCTCGCTATATCGTCCCAACCATTATTAATGAATATTGCTCAGATCGTGTGCTGTGCATGACTTTTGAACGCGGTGTGCCGATCAACAGCCCAGTGATGTTGTCCTTACCCCAAGAACGCCGCAACCAGCTAGGTGAAGCCTCTCTAGAAATTGCAGTGCGTGAAATCTTCGAATGGGGCGAGATGCAAACCGATCCGAACTTTGGTAATTATCTGGTTCGTCTCGGCAATGGCGCAGATGTGCACGACAAGATCATTCTGCTCGACTTTGGCGCGATCCGTCAGTTTGACCAGCATCTGCTGAGTGTTGCACGTAATCTGATTCAAGCAGGCTATCATCATGACTCGGATATGATGATCAAAGCGATGACTGGTTATGAATTTTTTGATTCGATTCCACAAAGCATCAAACCGGATATGGCCAAAGTCTTTTTACTGGCCACCGAAGCGTTTAGTTCACCGCTAAATAATCAAGAATTGCCAGCTGGCATCATGGATGAACATAACCGTTATGACTGGAAAAAAAGCCAGCTGCATAGTCGTGTGATGCAACAGGCGTCGAGATCAATGGCTTCACGTTATTTCAGTGTTCCACCTAAAGAATTTATGTTTATTAGTCGTAAATTTATCGGTGCCTATACTTTTATGACCGTGATTGATGCCAAAACCAATGTGCGTGCCATGATTAAACATCATCTCTCTTAAAATAAAACCTGCATCAAAAAGACCCGGATGATTTTGTAATTCGGGTCAATTTCTAGACATATTTGATTTTTTATTTTTTTATCTTTCTTTTAATTTTCATTGATTTATTCATCCCTTTCTTCAATCCAAAAAACCTAAAAATTGTCAATCATTCATGTTAGGGATGACATGGTTTTATCTCTGAGTGCATGTCAGTATTAAAAAATAACGTGACAACACCTTTAGGATAATCAGAATGAATAATATGGTGAATAAAGCCCAAGGATTTGGCTTGTCCCTACTGACAAAAATCGCGGGTAGCGAAGTATTAGATCAATTAAAACTGCGTAAATTTGTAGAAAAATCACTTTATCAAAGTTCAAAAGCAGGATTTAAAACACTGAGTCAAATCCAGAAAATCCTAAAATCTGGCCAGAAGATTGAAAAACAGCGTTTGCCCCATCAGTCCAAATCCTTATTTGATCTGAATCTGACTGAAGAACAGCAAATGACCTGTAATGCCATGCAGCAATTTGCCCAAGAGGTGCTTTATCCCTTAGCGCATAATGCAGATCAGCATGAATTATTTCCCCATGAACTCTGGCAATATAGCACTGATTTAGGTTTGAATTTCTATGCCCTGCCTGAAGCATTGGGGGGCGTTGCATCAGAACAGAATATCGTCAGTAATATTTTAATCGCTCAACATTTAGCTCAGGGTGATTTCAGTCTGACGGCTGGCTTACTTTCGACTTTTAGTGTCATTAACGCCATTACCCGCTGGGGCTCAGAGCAGATTCAGGCAGAATATCTGGGTGCTTTCGCAGAGAATCCTGAGTTAAAGGCCACCTTTGCAGTACAGGAAAAAACAGCAGCGTTTAACCCGGAGCAACTTAAAACCAAGGCTGTTGCACATCAGGGACATTATCTAATTCTGGGTGAAAAGACCTTAGTGCTCTTGGGAGAAAGTGCCGATCTGTATCTGGTCAGTGCTGATCTGGATGGCAGAGCTGAGGTCTTTGTGGTGCAACGCGACAGTACCATCACTGCGAAAAAATCGCCGGCTATGGGTTTAAAGGCCACTGAAACAGTCACGCTAAAATTTGAAAATACTCCGGCATATCGTCTGGGTGATGAAGATTTTGATTATCGTGCATTCGTAGATTTGGGCAATTTGATGTGGTGTGCGATGGCGGTGGGCACCTGTGAAGCAGTCAAAAAATACTGTGTGCAATATGCCAATGAACGTATCGCTTTTGGTGAACCGATTTCCCATCGTCAGAGTGTCGCCTTTATGATTGCCGATATGGCCATTGAAATTGATGCGATGCAAATGTTGATCTTGAATGCCGCCAGTCTGGCTGAATCCGGTCAAGCTTTCCATCGTGAGGCTTATATAGCGCGTCTGCTCTGCGCAGAAAAATCCATGAAAATAGGCACCGATGGTGTACAGATTTTGGGTGGTCATGGTTTCACCAAAGAACATCCGGTAGAACGCTGGTATAGAGACCTGAGATACCGTCTTGGTAGTCAATCAGGTTTTGAGATTATTCGACCAATAAATAATCTCTTTGATAGGCAGTCTGATGTTTTAAAACGCCATAACACAGATGTATAAGCTTGCGCATTGCAGCACCTAAAGCACACATTTTATTTTTACCCTGGCTTAATAATCGTTGATATAAAGCTTCAATGTGTGGATTATATTTAATCGCTGTTAATGCTGACATATACAATACTGAGCGTATTTTACTGTCACCTGCTTTTGATAAGTGACTTTGCTTGTTGACTGAACTGCCAGACAACTGATGTACTGGAACCAAACCTACATATGCAGCAGCTTGACTTGCTTTTTCAAACTTGTGCGAATGAAATAACCCCAACAGTAATAAGCCTGATCGTTCACCGATTGAAGGAATAGTTTGCAGTAATTTCAAATCCTGTTTCAATGTTGGATCTTGACCTATGTGATTATTTATTAACTTATCAATATGTTCAAGTTGCTGATTTAAATACTCAATATTCTCTTCAAGTAATTTAATCACAACAACGGAGGTATGAGTGGACTGCGCCTTTTCAAGTCGATTCTTTTCCTGCAATAGACTACCTAGATAGACATCTCGTCTGCCTAGTCAAGCTTTTAATAATCTGACATTTTCAGGTTCAGGCTGCCATATGATTAACTTTGCGGTGTACCCATAACGTGAAAGAGCTTCACTATCAGCTTTATCCGTTTTATTTAGCATGGACATGCCTTTGGCAAAGGCTCTTACTCGTGAAGGATTAGCCACACAAACCTTTACACCTGCATCATATAGATAATATCCCAAATTCTCATGATAAACCGAAGTCGCTTCCATGATTGCTGTCACTTGATCAGGTTCAATTTTAAGAGTGATGAGCCATTTGAGCAGACTGCCAAAGCCACTTTCTGTATTAGTAAATATTTTATTTTTTCTTTTTCCAGTCAAACCTTGAGGGAAAATGCAACAATCTATTTTGGTTTTACTGACATCAATACCTAGCATAATCATGGTGATATTCCTTGAGTTTAAGCTATGATTTTTATCCCATTAACCATCATCTTACCTTGTGAATACAGCATCAAAGTGCTTAGTTACCGTTCAGAGTTGTATGAGGGATAAGGGCAAATTGTAGGTTTTATCTCAGGTTCAAATTTAAGATTTTAGCAGCACTCCAAACTCTACAATTTGCGTATAGTGGTAGCTAATCACTATATCAATCAAGATACAAGAGCCACTGCCATTCTCCATTCTGGCTTGCATGCCTGATCAAAACATAAAGAAGAACAATAATGAATCTACAAACTCCAAAAAAATTCAAGCTTTTGATTGATCAAGCACATGAAGTTGCCCTCAATGTTTTGCGTCCGATTTCACGTAAATATGACAAGGCTGAACATGCTTATCCGATAGAGCTAGACATGCTCGCTTCTGTTGTCGATGGCATGAACCAAGGTAGTGAAGGCATGAATGCTGGTGCAGCAGTCAATAAACGTGGCGATGCAGACAACAGCAATAAAAATGGCATTAATATGTCCACTGCCCTGAGCATTATTGAAATGTGTTATGGCGATACTGGCTTATTACTCTCGATGCCACGCCAAGGATTAGGAAATTCAGCCATTGCAGCCGTTGCCAATGAGTAGCAATTGCACCATTTTCATGGAACTTGGGCGGCCATGGCCATTACTGAGTCAGGTTGCGGTTCAGATTCCGCTGCGATTCGTACCACTGCGACTAAAGACGGTGATGACTATATTCTGAATGGTGAGAAGATTTTTGTAACATCCGGAGAGCGTGCTGATGCGGTTGTCGTTTGGGCCACTCTGGATAAAAAACTGGGACGATCAGCCATTAAATCATTTGTGGTGGCCAAAGGCACACCAGGAATGAAGGTTGAACGACTGGAACATAAACTAGGAATTAAATCATCCGATACTGCCACGATCAGCTTTATCAACTGTCCAGTACCTGCTGCAAACTTGCTCGGCCATGCAGAAATCGATGTTGCTAAAGGCTTTGCTGGCGTGATGGAAACCTTTGATAATACTCGTCCGCTGGTCGCCGCCATGGCGAGTGGTTGTGCGAAAGCCTCGCTGGAACGCATCAAGGAGATTTTTAAGGATCAGCTGGACTCCACTTATGCCACACCGTATTTACAAAGCTCTAATATCGCAGCACAAATCTATCGTATGGAAGCTGAATGGGAAGCAGCACGCTTGCTGATGCTGAAAGCCGCCTGGATGGCCGATAATCACAAACCAAATTCACGTGAAGCATCTATTGCCAAAGCCAAGGCCGGTCGGATCGGTAATGAAATTACCTTAAAATGTGTCGAACTTGCGGCAGCCACTGGTTATAACGAAACTGAACTTTTAGAAAAATGGGCGCGTGATTCCAAGATTCTGGATATTTTTGAAGGCACCCAGCAAATTCAGCAACTGATTATTGCCCGTCGGGAACTAGAAAAATCATCGAGCGAATTAAAATAGTGATTGCTCATTAAATAGCGAATTAAACTTACCTGAGTTAATTAAACGATGGATTTTTTAAGGATTTAAGGTTATAAAAATTCATCGTTTTTTCAAAATAAAATCAGTTCTATATGTACTCTATTCGTCCTATTCAGCCTGAAGATAATACTCAAATTGCAAGCATTATCCGTTCTGTGTCCCAAGAGTTTGGACTGGCAGCAGAATCTGGTTTCGCGGTAGGCGATTCTATTCTAGATGAGCTATATCAAGTTTATCAGCAACCGGAATCAGCTTACTGGGTTATTGTGGATCAACAAAATAAAATTTACGGTGGTGGTGGAATTGCGCCATTAAAAGGTAATGCAACTATTTTAGAAATTCAGAAAATGTACTTTTTACCTGAAATTCGTCAGCAAGGTTTTGCCAAAAAAATTTTAGAATTATCCTTTGAATTTGCACAGACTCATCAGATTAAGTCAGTCTATCTAGAAACAACTAAAGCGCTTTGGCAAGCGGTGAAACTCTATGAAAAATTAGGTTTTCAGCACCTTGATCACCCTGAAGGCAATACCGGACATAGTGAAGCCTGTGAAATCTGGATGCTAAAAAACCTTTCAACTTAGAGATTTTTTAGTAGATAGATAAAGTTTGTACATTAATAAAGTGCTTTCATCAGCAGCGAGCTTGACTCTTGTATATAGGCTGCCTAACATCGAAATACGTTTATTCAGGCATGGAATTCACAGTTTGTTTTTTTCTCATCTATTAAATCCAATTAAATCTAAACGTTCACTATTTAATTCTCATTCTTTTAAATTTTCTTCTATTTTATTGAGCACTTTTCTTTTTGCGGGTTGCTCATCTTTGGGCGGAGGCTCGGTAGAAAAGCGCGCAGCTAAATTATCTAAAGGCATTCAAACTGCTTACTCCACCCCATCCAGTACAGCTAATCGTGTTTCACCTTTAATTGTTCAACATGCACAAAATCAAGGTGTAGATCCGCTCCTAGTGGCGGCTGTGATTCATCAGGAATCTACTTATCGTAGCCAAGCAACTTCGCCAGCAGGTGCGGTAGGCTTGATGCAAGTGATTCCAAGATATTGGCAACAAACCTGCCCAGGTGATTTATACAATGAAAGCAGTAATATCCAATGTGGTACATATATTCTTTCTAAATATAATCAATCATCCGGTGACTGGAAGAAAGCGCTTGCCTATTATAATGTAGGTCCGTCAGGTTATGAAAATAATCGTAAAATGCGTAAACAAGGTAAACGTTATGCCAACCAAGTAAAACAGCATAAAAAAATGCTAAAAGACTCTCTCTAATGACTGAATAAAGAGAATTAATTTAACCATACTTAGGCTATTTTATTTAATATTTGGTAAATAGTAATCGCTAATTGTGTCCATTAAAGTTTTTACCATGAAAGTATACCTACAACCTATTAATCTCAGCCATGATATATATATTCAGCTAAAATAGTCTGCAATAAAAAACCAGCGATTCGCTGGTTTTTTATTTTGTAAGGTTTATAAGATCAGCTTGTAAACTCTTATAGCGCTAGTTTTACAGAGATCCCAATAGGTCAAACAAATTAACAGGAATTCTCTGTCTCAGAAGAATCTGATCAACTTTGAGATATAGATATGTTAAATATCTTATCTAAATTCCCGGGCCTAAAAAAATCCCCCTCTGCCTTGGCGGAGGGGGATTTTCGAATAATGAGCTGGCGATGACTTACTCTCACATGGGTAACCCCACACTACCATCAGCGCTAAGAGGTTTCACTTCTGAGTTCGGGAAGGGATCAGGTGGTTCACTCTTGCTATGGTCGCCAGCACAA